>JAHEDC010000547.1 GCA_024641425.1 Verrucomicrobiales bacterium
CGACACACTCGCCCGATTGCTGCAACAGGCCGTTTCCCATCACGTTGAAGACTACTCTCATGAACCAAAAGATTGAGCCTCATCACCTCAGCCGCGCGGCCTATGTTTATGTGCGGCAGTCTACCAACCACCAGGTTCGCTGTCATCACCAGGGACGCCAGCGCCAGTATGACCTCGCTAACCGGGCACGCGGCATGGCGTTCTCGCGGGTGATTGTCATCGATGAAGACCAGGGCAAGACCGGAAGCGGACTTGTGGAACGGCAGGGCTTTAAAACCCTGTTGGCAGCGGTCTGTCGCAGCGAGGTCGGGGCGGTGTTTGCTCTCGAGGCCTCGCGGTTGGCCCGCAACAACCGCGACTGGCATCACCTGATCGACCTGTGCGCCTTGACCGAGACGCTCATCGTCGATGCGGACGGGATCTACGATCCGCGAGAACTCAACGATCGGCTTCTGTTAGGACTAAATGGAACCATGAGCGAGTTCGAACTGGGTCTGTTCCGGCAGCGAGCGCGCGAAGCCTTCGAGATGAAGGTCCGCAAAGGTCACGCGATGTGGGAAATGCCGGTTGGGCTGGTGCGCACCGAGGATGACTGCGTCGAGAAGTCCGCGGACCGGCAAGTGCAGGAGGCCATTGCAGGGGTCTTCCGCAAGTTCCGCCAACTCGGCAGCGCCCGGCAGGTGACCCTGTGGTATCGCGACGAGAATGTGCCGCTGCCTGAGGTGGTGAGGGGAACTCGCGGCCGGGAGGTGGTGTGGCGTCTGCCACGGGGCCATCGAATCAATCAGATTCTCAAGAACCCGCTCTATGCCGGTGCGCTCGCTTACGGGCGCACGGCCACCAAGCGCACGGTCGAGAACGGGCGCGCACGCAAGGCGAACTCCCGCGCCCGAAAGCCCCGGGATGAGTGGAAGGTGTTGATCCTCGACAATCACCAAGGATACATAAGTTGGGAGGACTATATTGAGAATCAATCCATGCTAGAAGCAAACGCTGTGCCGGTGCGCGCTATTTCCGTGAATCGATGACACGCTCTTTGTGTGTATTGGTGCGAAGAAGCTCGGTGAGAAAGTGCAAAGTTTTGAGAATCGGCTGACAGCATTGATGCGATAATTCCCCCCTTCTCCATGATCTGCCGAAGGCAGAGACTTTCAATCTGGCGGAGATCTGCGTTGATGGGGCATGCAAGTGATTCTGAGAACGTCGATGCGCCCTTCTGAGTACGCCACAGCCGGGGATTTGACCTGGGTGAGGCCGCCGGAGATCTGTCCGAACTGCGGGAAGCGGCATCGATTTCGAGGCCAGGGGGTATTACCGGCGAGGGGTGACCCATGAACAGAGCGGTGAGGCGTTGCGAATCTCAGTGCGGCGCTTTCGGGCGGCGTGCGGGGTGAGCCTCAGTTTGCTGCCCGAGTTCTGCCAGCCGTATCGATTGGTGTGCAACGAGGCCATCGAGGATTTCTTCGATGAACAGGCGATCGAGGGAGCGACGGAGGAGATTCGGCGGCCGTGGCGGGATCTTCTGGTCCGCTACTGGCGTCGGTATCGACAATGGTATGGAGGAAAGGTGCGGGGGATGGGCCCCGGCTTGTTGGCTTGCGTGGGAGCGGCCTGGGGCCGAGCTCCACCCGATGATCCCCGGGGGTATTGGTGTCAAATAATGGAGGCGTGTGGATGCCTTTGTCAGACCACACGCCTCCTGATCCAAGAGCACAAGGTGACACTCTTCGGACGATACCAATGCCATCAATCCCGGGACATGGCGAGCGGGAAATGAGGACGGGACTTGGAGCCCCTTCAGCCCCCCCACAACCTGTCGATGGCCCCGGACCCGGGGCGTTGTCACGGTGCCGCCGCCATGAAAAATGATCCCGAACAACCCGAAAACGACAAGGCACTGGTCCGTCACAACGCCGTGAGCTGGATTCAACAGGCCACCGCTCAGGGGCACACCTTGAGAGACGCCCTTGAACTGGCCAGCCGGCTGACCTGGAACGGTCGCTTCTACTCACCGCGCACCCTGGAGGACTGGTATTATCTGCACCTGCACCAGGGTTTCGGAGCTCTCAAACCAAAGGTTCGCCAGGACAAGGGAAAGGGCCGGGTGCTCAGCCCTGAGGCCGAACAGGCCATCATGGCCCTGCGCCAGGAACATCCGAGCATGCGGGTGAGCACCTTGATCGCCCATTTAGAAAAGCAGGGCATTCTCGTTCGCGGCGGCTATCACAAGTCGGCGGTCTATCGCTTCCTCAAGCGTCGCGGGTTTGATCGCGCTCGCCTTCGCGCCCGGGCCTTACTCGAACACCCTCACGCTCCGACCAAGGCCTTTGAGATGCCCTATGCCAACGCCCTTTGGATGGCCGACATGATGTATGGGCCCACCCTCTGCTCGGTCGATCCGCTCACCGGAGAGAAGCACACCACATCGACCTACCTTTTCGCTCTGATTGACGATTGCTCCCGGCTGGTTCCCCATGCCGAGTATTACTCCAGCGGACAGCTGCGCTACTTTCTGGACTTGCTCAAGCAGGGCTGCCAACGCCGGGGCATTCCCGACAAACTCTACACCGACAACGGGAAGGTCTTTCGCTCCAAGCATCTGCAGATCGTCTGTGCCAACCTCGACATCAAGCTCATCCACGCCAAGCCTTATGCGGCCTGGAGCAAGGGAAAAATCGAACGCTTCTTCTCCCGTCTCCAGCAGCAGTTCCAGGCCGCCCTCGTCCTGGATCCGGTCCACACCCTCCAGGCGCTCAATGCCCGCCTCTTCTACTGGCTGGAGACCGACTATCATCAGCGGGCTCATGATGCCCTGGGCGGAGAATCTCCGGCCAAGCGTTTCATCGGCAAACTCCAGCGCCTGCGTTCCCTGCCCGCCGCCTGCGAACCTCTGTTCTGGACACGGGTCATCCGGCGGGTGCGTCAGGATGCGACCGTCACTCTCGACGGAGCCCTCTATGAAGTTCCCGTTCACCTTCAGGGTGCCCAAGTCGAGTTGCGCTATGACCCGATGAACATCGAAACCAGCGGAGCCGAGATCTGGTATGGAGGATTGCAGGCCGGTTTGGCCCGTCCCCTGGACAAACATCTCAATGCCACCATCCATCGGCGCCGCCCATCCGGAAACAACCCGGACCAACACAACCAATCCTCCCAACCTTGACCATGAACATGAAGACTCGGCCCGAAGCTCTCTGCCTGGAGCACGCGATCAAGGCTCTCTGGGGCGCCACCGCCATGCCCTTCTCTTCCCAATGCTCCCGACCATTCCAAACTCCGGAACGCGAGGGGATCCGCGAAAATATCGAGCAATTGATCGGCCTGCGCACCTGTGGGATCCTCTGCGGACCCAACGGGGTGGGCAAAAGCTATCTGACTGGCCAGTTGATGGGCGCCTTACCCGAGAAGGCATGGAGGATCCACGCGCTCTTCCACAGTTCGCTCACCGGCACCGACCTTTTGCGTGCCCTGTGCCGACAAGCCGGCCTCGAGCCTCGCATGCGCAAGAGTGACAACGTCGCGGCCTTGACTCAACACTGGGAGAATCTGAGGCCGATCCAGGCCCTGCTCGTCATCGAGGAAGCCCAGAACCTTTCCACCGCCGCACTCGAAGAGATCCGCCTCTTGAGCTGTGCCCGCCGTGACACCGCCTCTCCCTTCAGCCTGCTCATGGTCGGTGATGAGAGCTTCCCGGCCCGCCTGAGGATGGCCATTCACCGTCCCTTGCTCGATCGTATCGGATACCAGTTCAGCCTCAAAGCCCTCACCCAGGAGCAATCCCGGCAGTATCTCCAGGCTCGACTCGAAGGGGTCGGCATTCACGCCGAGATCTTCGCCCCGGCCGCTGAGCAACTCGTTCTCAGCGCCGCCGAGGGCGTTCCCCGTCATCTCAACCACCTCGCTCAGCGTTCCCTCGAGAGCGCCGCCAAAGCCCAGAGCTCCACCATCGACCCTGAGCACGTCCAACAAGCCCTGGCACAACTCCCCTGGCTGGCTCCTCTGGCCAGCTCTCTGAACGCGAACTGACCCGAAGCGGCTGACGACCCTCACGGGCCAAGCGGCCTGGGGTCTGCGGGGAGGATAGGGCACTGTCGTGGGGATGACAACCCGAGCGCCCCGCAGACTGTCATGCCGATGGCTTGATCAGCACTAAGGC
>JAHEDC010000548.1 GCA_024641425.1 Verrucomicrobiales bacterium
AGGGGCGAGACAAGGGGGGATTGTCGATTGGTTGATTCGGGATAAACGGCAAAGGTGCTGGCGTTGGGACGGGGCGATGGCCGTCGCGGCCTTCGGCTTCGCTCTTCGTGGAGATTCGGCCAGTATTGCTGATCCTGCACGATTCTCCTAATAGCAAGCGCGAGAAGTGCCCCGATGCCTCTCCGGAGTGTCGCGTAGCGGGCGGATAACCTGCCCGTTAATCTTGCTCCTGATCAGGTGCGGGTGAGCCCGACGGCGTCTTCAACGCTTCAATGTCCGAGTAGATGCGCAAGGGATCGAGTCTCTCCGCATCAGCGAATCCGAACACCTCCATGCCCTCGGAGACTCCCCGTATGGGATGAGGGCCGAGCGAGCGCAGCGGCGCGAAGCCGCCGGACAGATCGGCCACCGTCCGGGACATGACCACCGGGGTGCCCAATTTCCGGGTCAATTTCTCGAGGCGGGCGGCTTCATTGACGACGCGGCCCATGATGGTGAACTCCTTCTTCGAGCGTCCACCCACATTGCCCTCCGTCACCACACCGTGGCTGAGTCCGATTCCCGCGAAAATCAGGCGCTCAACGGGATCCGAGGTGGAAGACCTTCGTTCCCGCAGAATCCCGACGATGGCGAGGGTGGCGGCCAAGGCCTCGGTGGTGGACGGCTGCGGGAAATAGGCGAGGAGCCCGTCACCGATCAGTTTGTTCACTTCTCCCCCGTGGCGGGCGATCACCGATTCGCACACCTCGAAGTGTCGGTTGACGATCTCCAGGGCGTGATCGGCGTCGAGTTTTTCCGAGAGCGCCGTGAATCCGAGGAGATCCGTGAACATGACGGTCACCGGTTTGCGCACGGGTTGGTAGCGCGCCGGATTGATCCCCTGTTCGAGCAGCCGCGTCACGGTCGGCTGGCTGTAGCGGTTCAGCGTGTAGAGCGCATCCATGAGCGTGCCCGCCATCTCGCGGAAGGCGACCGGCAACCTCGCGGTCGGATCGTTCAGATCGATCACGTTCATGTTCCAGTCAGGAAACCGCTGTCCGTCCGCGCACTCCTCGTTCCGCAGGCAGACGACGTCCTTATGGCGGGGATCCTTGAGAATCTTCCCGTGGTAGAGATCGATCACCTCCTCATCCGGTCCTTCGAGCATCTGAAAGAAGATGTCCCCCAGGCAAACGAGGAAGCCCGTGATTTTCCGGGCCCGATTGCGCTCCTCCGCGATCGATCCGATGGCTTGGATTTCGGTCGCCGACAGGTCACGAGCAAATCTGCTCAAATAGTAGAGACGCCTCATCAGGATTGACTCGAGTTTTGCTGGATCGCGTCCCGTTGGCAATCTCCAACTTACTCCTACCTGATCCGAAAGGGGGCTTCGACCTGCCGAAGGGCTTTGAGTATTCGGTTTTCGCGCCGCCCCCCCCGACCGTTTCTTAAATAGCCAGCGGGATCCCGGCATCACGCTCGCCCCTACCGGTCCTTGGCAGGCTTCAGCCACGGAGGTAACGCGATGTCCGCGCTTTTCACGGGGGCTTCTTCTCCGCGCCAGTGGAAGCCGGCGTCCTCGAAGGCCTCGCGGTGGGCGCGGAAGTGGGCTTCGAGGCGCTTGGCGAGCTGGTGGCGCGGGCTGTCGGCACGGACGGCGAAAGGTTGCACCGCCTTCGCGCCCTCGTGGTCGATGGGGATGAAGTTCAAGTGTTCCGACTGGAGGAGGGCGTTGACGCGGTAGACGATGGCGGCGTCGAGGGCCCCGGCGCGCATCTGGTTGATGAGGAAATCGGCGGTGGGCACCTCGACGACGACGTTCTTCCGGATCGATTGCTCAAGACCCGTGCTGCGGAGGATGCCCTGGGTCATGAAGCCGAGGGTCGATTGCTGCTGGTTGCAGAGACCGACCTTGAGGCCGTCGCGGGCGAGGTCGGCGAGGTTCCGGATGTCGTGCGGGCTGTCCTTGCGGGTGACGATGCCGATATCGGTCTCGGTAAGGAGAAACGCCTCCGGGAAATGTTCGGCGACCGGCGGAACAAAGCACAGGTCGCAGGCGAAATAGGCGTCGGGAAATTTCGGATCGTTGGCGTCCTGCATCGCCTGCATGGCGGTGCAGAGGATGCCGCAGCCGTTGAAGACGGTCGTGACCGTGACGCCCTCGCGTTCGGTGAATTCGGTGAGGATCTTCTCGACGGCGGGCCGGTTCACGCCGCCGCTGTAGAGGACGAGATCGGGCTTCTCCGCCCAGGTGTCGCCGGGGATGGTGTCGAAGCCGTCCTCGCTGAAGACCGCGCCCCCTTTCTCGGGCGCGGCGAGATAGCGGGCGAAACGGAGGGCGGCGGCGGGGTTTTTCGATACGGTGAGGACGCCGACGTTCACGACATCGGATTCCGCGTCAAATTCCGGGAGGCGGACCGCTTCCGATTCGGGGAACTGCGGGACGGTCGAATTCCAGACAATGGCGGCATCGACCGCGCCGATCCTCAGATCGGTGGCGATGTCGGTTACGGTCGGTTTCATCACGGCGACCTTCGCGGCCAGAGCCTCCCAGCGATCTCCGGCGGCGCGTTGGGTCGCCTTGCCGATGCTGGCCGCCTCGGGGTTTCCGACGGCGACGCCCACGTCGTCCCGAAGCAGATCGTCGAAGGTCGCGATGTTTTTCGGATTCCCGTTCGCCACCGCGACGACAGGATACTGGCGGACGAGAGGAATGACTTCCTGGACGCGCTTCTTGTCGAGCGCGGACTGGATGGCCGCACCATCGGCGGCGATGAAAAGATCTCCCCGGCGGGCGAGGGCGATCTGGCTGAGAAGGGTGCCGGTGCCGCCGTACTGGAGCTGGATCTCGGTGCCGAATTCCTCGCGGTAGCGGGCGGCGATGGCGGCGACCGGTTGCTTTAATCCGGCCGCGCAGTAGACCGTGAGCGTTCTTCCCCCTTCGGAACCGCCCGTCCCTCCGCGGTGGAGGGTGAACAGAACACCGATACCGAGGGCGAGCACGGCAAGGACGATGAGGAAGGAATTCTTCATGGAGCGGATCCGGAATCCTTCGTGAAGAGCGAGAGCGCGGCTCCGAGAATGAGAAGGACGGGCAAGACCGCGAGAAGCAGGGCGGGGCGACCGGCATTCGAGGGGGCGGGTTTGGGGGCGGCGCCGAAGACGACGGTTTCCGGTTCCACGGGTTCCACCGTGGAGGATTCAGGCTCACCGACCAAGGCGGCGACGGCCATCAGGGCGGCGTCCCAATCGGCGGTGATCAGCAGGTCCCAACCGGGGTTCTCTTCCTTCACCTGGCACGAACAGGCTCCGGTGAGGTAATAACAGGCCTCGTCGATTCCGTCCTCGTCCATCCGGCTCGCCGGCCACGCGCCGAGGACGCGACCGCGTCCGAAAACCGGTGCGACGATCGGTTCCTCGTCGCCCAACGCTTCCGCTTCAGGTCCGAGCAGCATGCGTGCGAGCGCCTCTTCGGCGGGATCCTCGCGGCTGAGCCGGAGAATGGAGAAGCGTAGCGCCACCTCGGGGCCGGGGCCCAGCTCGCTGGACGGATCGTTGGGATCGATCACGGGGAGGCGGGCCACGGATTGGAAGAAGGTTAGGCGCGCTTCGAGTTGTTCGAACATGTCATCGTCGGCATGCTCGTTCCCTGATTCGAGGAGGAACCAGACCGCCGTCTCGCCGGTGGTGATGCGGCGGACGATCTCCTGGCGAAGCGGGGAATCGGTGAGGGCGGCGAAGGTTTCGGCATCCAGCTTTCCAGACCAGAACGGTTTATTGGGATCAGACGCGAAAGGTGCGAGCAAGCGGTGGGATTCGGCCTCCCGGAAGATGACATTGCGCAGGAGCCGGTTCGGGGACTGGAAGGTCTCAATGGTTGCCGCGTCGGCCTCGAGGATATAGGACGAGGCCGGCCAGCGGTCGAGGGCGTAGCGGAAGACGGGAATCGTGCAGGCGCGGGAATCGCCCGCCGCGAGCACGGACAAGACACTGAGCGAAAGGAGCGAGAGTCGTTTCATTCCGAGGCTCCTCCAAAGCAGCGGACGCTGCCGTCGCGGCCCGTGACAAAGAGATGTCCCCGGGCGATGGCGATGCCGTCCCAGACGGGGGCGCATTCGAGATCGATGCGGTCGCCGGTGGCGCCGTCCTTGGTGGAAATACTTCGGAGCAATCCC
>JAHEDC010000549.1 GCA_024641425.1 Verrucomicrobiales bacterium
AAGGAGGCCTTCTTCGAACGGGTGAAACCGCTGCTCACCGGAGAAGGAATCCACGGCGAACAGGCCGCTCTCGCCGCCGCGAGCGGGCTGAACCTCGCCGCCTTCCGCATGGCCGTGCATCGCCTGAAGCAGCGGCTCCGCCAGTGTGTGAAAGCGGAGGTCGCCGGGACGCTCGACGATGCCGCTGTGGTCGAGGAGGAAATGCGAGCCCTGTTCACGGCCTTGGGCGGCTGAGCGAATCTTCGGAATCCCTGTAAGGAAAGACGGTTCCAGCCTACTGGCAGGGGGACGACGGATCCCCATCTTGCGGGACTCCTCCCAGGAAAAATGCTCTAGCAAAGGGGGGCACAGAGCATTAGGGACTGCTTCGCCATGGAATGCGGAAGAATCCGGAACAACGCCGCGGGGAAGTTCAGGAGTTTTTCGAATCCCTCGACCAATCGGAAACGACGCGCTGAAGGGAGAGGGTCGGTATCGGGCGTCGGTGCGCGGCATCAGCAGCAAATTGTGTTACGATTGACGCTTACCACGTCAGGTAACGGGTATGAACGAATCCTTCCAAAACCCCACGTGCCGCCAGTGCGGCGCGGAAATGCCGGACGCCCCGGAGGGCCTCTGTCCTCGCTGCTTGATGGCGGAGGTCATGCGGGAGACGGTCGCCGGGGACGAGCGGGCTGCCCTTCCGCCGCTCACGCCGGAGGAGCTGGCCCCGCATTTTCCCCAGTTCGAGCTTCTCGAATGCCTCGGCCGCGGGGGCATGGGGGTCGTCTACAAGGCGCGCCAGAAATCGCTGAACCGGCTGGTCGCCCTGAAATTGCTCGCCCCCGAGCGCTCGACGATCCGACGTTCGCCACACGCTTCGAGAAGGAAGCCCACGCCCTCGCCTCCCTCAACCACCCGCACATCGTCTCCGTGTATGACTTCGGCGAGGCGGGAGGCTTCTTCTATCTGCTCATGGAATTCGTGGACGGCATGAACCTCCGCCAGCTCCTGAAGGCGAAGAAGCTCACGCCGAAGGAAGCGCTCAGCATCGTCCCGCCCATCTGCGAGGCGCTCCAGTGCGCGCACGACCACGGCATCGTCCACCGCGACATCAAACCCGAGAACCTCCTCATCGACAAGGCGGGCACGGTGAAGATCGCTGACTTCGGCATCGCGAAAATCGTGGAGCTTCCGACCGATAGCGAGACCGCACCCAGCGACGGAATGACCGAAGCACAAGCCACGGCGGTGCTCGGCACCCCCGACTACGCCGCGCCGGAGCAGATCGACCATTCGACGCATACCGATCATCGCGCCGACATCTACTCGCTCGGCGTCGTCCTTTACGAGATGCTCACCGGCGAGCGGCCGGCCCGGGATTTCATCCCGCCCTCGAAACGGGTGCAGGTGGACGTGCGCATCGACGAGATCGTCCTCCGCGCTCTGGAGAAAACGCCGGAACTCCGCTTCGCCACGGCGGCCGAATTTCGCTCGCAGGTGGAATCGCTCGCCACGTCGGCCGAGCCTTCCGGAGGGCACGATTCCCCAGTGCTCAAGGCGGGGATGTCCGTGCTCACGACTCCGGAACATCTTGCCACCTTCAAGGGCCAGTTTTTCGCCTATGGATCGCGCGGTCAGCTTACGCTCGACCGGCGGCAGCTCACCCATTCGCGGGGCGGCACCCATACGGTCATTCCTCTCTCCGCAATTCGTGACCTGAGCCTGGGCACTTTTCCCCGGGCCGTCAATCCGGCGGGCATCGCACTGATCAGCGTCACCTACGAGGGATCCGGAAAAACGAAGCGGGTGCTCCTTTCGCCCATCCGCAGGGGCTTCTTCGATTCCCCGGGAAACTACAATGCGAATGTCAGCGACTGGTGCGCGTCGATTCGAGAAGCCGTATCCGCCGCGACCGGAAGCACGCCGACCACGACGCCAACGCACTTGCTCGATCTTCCGCGAAGCAATTCCGCTCTCGTCGCGGCCGTTCCCGCCGCCCTTCTCGCCCTGATTCTCCTCCCGCTCGCTCTCTTGCTCATTCGTCCCGACGGCGGGCAACCTCTGCCGATCAGGGCCATTCTGGTCGCCATCTTCAGCGGATTGGCGGTCTGTTTCCTCGCCCTCTGTGCTGCCCGGGCCTTCAGACGGAAAGGGAAAAACACACCGCCCGACCAAGGCGCTGCCGGCGAACCGGTGAAAGCGCTCGCATGGAACGGCTGGTCGCTCTTCGGATCGGCTCTCGGCATGAGTCTCTGGATGCCGGTGGCGGCGATTCTTTCGGACTGGAGTGGCGCCGGCGTCGCCCTGAGCGATGCGATGGCCCTCGTGATCGTCACCGCGGCCGTCGCGCTCTGGAGCCTCCGAAGCCGGATTTCCGCCGTGAACGGATACCTGATCCTGCTCGCTGTCGGCTTTGTCTCCACGGCGGGATTCCTCTGCGGAGCCGATGCCCTGGACCTGAAATTCCGTTCGTCCTGGCCGGGAGGAAGCCTGGTTTCCCCGCTCCATTACGCCTGGGCGCTCGGACTTTATCCGCTGATGGCGTTGTGGTTCGCGATGGACCAACCCGCCCGGAGCACGCGGACGACAGAGGCGGCGCGAACGCCATGGTGGAAGCGGCGATTCCTGGAGCTCGCCACGGCGGTCCTCATCGTGATCGTTCTCAAATCCTGGGTGCTCGTCGCCTTCACGGTGCGGACGGATGCGGCGGCACCCGAGGTTCCCCGCGGAAGCAAAGTCCTCGTCTGGAAGCCCAGCGCCCGCTTCGCCACCGGCGACCTCATCATCTACAAGGCAGATGGCACCGCGAACATCGGTCGCGTGAAAACGACCAGTCCGGATGAACTGGCGGTTGTCCGGAATGGCGAGGCTTCCACCGCCATTCCACGCGAGGCCGTCGTCGGGAGGGTCTTCAGTGTTTTCTGGCGCGCCCGTTCGGGCAAGAACGACGACGATGGCGCGAACGTAGGGGATGCGCCCGGATTCCTGCCGGCGCTCGGTCTGGCCTTGCTCGTTGCCCTGGCCATTTTCGGACCGGGACTGATCCTGCGCGCCGGGCAAAACGCCCCGCGCGAGGGGGAGAATCCCCGACCCGGTTCCCGCCGAGCAATCGTGATCGTGGGACTCGCGCTGGGGGCCCTGGTTTCGGGCTTCCTCATTCTTCGCACGCCGGCCCACAATACCGACCGCAGGGTCACGCCTTCCTGTAAGCTCGTGAGATTGGAGAAGAATATCGTGATCGTGGAACTCCACACCGTCCTGCCAGAGGGAACAGCCGAGGCCACGATCGCATTTGACGGACCGGCCCTGTCCGATGATGTCCTTGCGGAAGCCCGCCGCTTGCTCGACCCCAAGGAGATCGAGCTGCTCGTACCCGGTCGAGAGAAACGCCGCAGCCTTCAGGGTGTCACCACTTGGCGGGCCGCGTTCGTCCTGCCGACGGAAGCCCTCGCCGCGAAAGTCGGGTCTCATCTGCGAGCGCTCGGCCCTCTGGAAGTCCGCCCGGTGCGCAAGGTCGGCGGCAGCCTCTTCGAGATCACGGATTCCTCGGGCGAAACCTACGCGGCCAGCTTTCTCGTCACGGCAAAGGCACCCGCGATCCAAGCCGTGGCCCCGCTCCACCGCCGCGAGGTGAACCTGAAGGATCCTGGCGGCAAGGACCTGATCATGACCTTCGAGGAACTGAGCCGCGAGGAGAGGACCTCCACGGCGACGATCCAACACCTATCCGGCGGCTCGGTCGGCTCCTCGATGTTCGTGATCCGCGGATTCTTCGACATCGCCCGGGCGCGGGGAGCGGCCTATTTCATCCAGCTCAAGTCATGGGAGGACGAGGATGGAAGGCTCATCTTCCTTGTGGGATTCTCCGACAACAAGGACATCGATCCGCAGGAATACTTCGGACTTGAGGAACCAATTCCAGAGGGACCGGAACATGTCTTCCTCGCAGTAAAGGACTGCGAGTTTGTCTTCAAGGACGACCCATGATCAGGGTAAGTTTCGGCGGGTTACGAGGTAAGG
Source organism: Verrucomicrobiales bacterium (assembly GCA_024641425.1). GTDB lineage: Bacteria > Verrucomicrobiota > Verrucomicrobiia > Verrucomicrobiales > DEV007 > JAHEDC01. The sequence goes on from JAHEDC010000549.1 coordinate 4,003, forward strand.
AACAAAGCAGTCATCGGGTTTCAAAGACCGATCACCTTCGCGATTCAGGATGCCTCGAATAAGGGACGCTTACTCCAGCCGCATCGGGACATCGCGGGCAGCGGAAGGCCCATGGAACCCAGCGCCCGGAGAA
>JAHEDC010000550.1 GCA_024641425.1 Verrucomicrobiales bacterium
CGGAGGCGGCGGAGGCGTCGGTACCGGAAACCCCACCGCCGGCTTCGTCTTCGCCTTCACCGACGGCCCGCCCATGGCGAACCTCATTTCCAACGTCCGCGTCGGCGGCGTCGCGGGCACGATCGTCAACTACGCCGTCAACGGCCCCGCCGGCGGCACCGTCACCATTTCCTTCGACGCCGCCACCCTCGTCTCCGGCAACGCCTACACCGCCACCTACTCCCACACCCCGCCCGGCTCCGCAGCCCGCACCGCCGTCTCGACGAACGCCTACACCAAGCCGTAGCAGCGGAGACGGCAACTAACCCCTTCCTCCTCCCGGAGACCCGCCCTTTTCCGTCGGAACATTTTAGGTGACCGGCGCCTAGCCCATTCTCGCGAAGGTTCAGGAGTTTTTTCCGACGGCGGAGGAATCGCAGGGCGACTGCCGCGAAGCTTCCGGAGGCAGGAAAGCCGATTCGCTCGGTTGGAAGCTAGTCGCTCCCGTCCGCCCTATCCCGCAACCTTTCGCCCTGCGATGGAATAGACGATGGGAACATCGTGCTCCTTGTGAGTGATGTAAAAGCGCCCGGGCTCGCGCTCGACCATGCCTTCGAAGCACGCGTAGGGGCTGAAGGGGAACTCGTTGACGCGCTGGATCTCGATCCCGGCGTTGATGAGGGCGTTGAGGACGCGGCCGAGCGGGTGCGCCCAGACGGCCATGGTGGCCCGGACATCGCCGCCGTTCTCGGTGTAGGTGCCGGATTCCTCCACGTCGGGTTCGGCCCCGCCGAAGTAGGCGTAGCCCGCGATCAGGTCGTAGAGGGGATGGAACTCGGCCATGTGGAAGCGGCCGCCGGGAGCGAGATTGTCGGCAATGACGCGCGCCCAGCGATCGAGATCGGGCAGCCAGCAGATCGCCCCGTAGGAGGTGAAGACGATGTCGGAGGGAGCGGCGTCGCCGCGCGCGTAGCTGTAGACATCGGTGCAGACGAAGCGGGCCGGGAGCCCCGTCTTTTCCGCGAGCTGCCGCGCCTGCCCGATGGCGACAGGCGAGATGTCGACGCCCGTGCAGTCCGCCCCGAGCCGGGCCCAGGAAAGGGTGTCGAGCCCGAAGTGGCATTGCAGGTGGAGCAGGCTCCGGCCGGCGACGTCGCCAACCTCGCCCAACTCGATCTCCCGGAGGGAAGTCCCGCCGGCGAGGAAGCCGTCCACGTCATAGAACCGCGAGACGAAGTGCGCCTCCGCCCGCCGATCCCACGCTTCCCGGTTGAGATCGAGGTAATTCATGGCGGAGGGGATGGCGGGTGTCCTGTTCATTTATCTTTCCCTCCAGGTTCAGAGAACGGCGCTTCGTTCCTTCACGCTCCGAGGCAAAAGAATCCTTGTTTCTTGAAGTGACGTGGCATGTCGTCGTCCAAGTGCGATTCGTCTTGTGGGCCACCCAACACAGCAACATTGAGTTCACAGGCTCGACGCATGTCCGCGATGTCGAAATCCCCTCCGTCGCGGTATCGTCGGAAAGAGACCATTCCCATTCCATCCCAGACTTCCTCGATACCAAATGGCTGTCTCAATGCCAAACCAGCGAGAAAAACATCGCATGCTTGGATTACCTCCCTCGCTACTTCCGCATTGCGGAATCCCATGTTCCTGACGAACGGCCACAGTTCAGAGATAGAAACCTTCGGAACGAACCAGACTTCCGGGGGCTGCGGAGCCGGGTCGTAAATCGAACTCCCAGACGGGGTGAATCCGACGGGCGCTCCCACGATAGGGGTAATGTGACGAACGAACAGCGCGGAGCCCTGTCCGTATGCAGGATTCCAATGCATATCGACGAAGGATTGAGCCGGAGGTGTCTCAGCGAATACGGCAATGAAAGCAGGCTGCTCGTTACGTGCAATTCCAACGAGGGTTTCGTGCCATTCGATATCTCCGGGCGGTTGCATTGTAACAGTAACAAGGTTGTTCTCGCAGCTAGAGAGTAGACAGAATTCCAAGCCTTAATCAACGAGAGAATCGCTGTCAGTGCTCGAGAGGATTCCCCCTTGACCTCCGCGCAGCGGCCTCACTTCGTAAGAAACGGCTCGGAGACAACGATGGCGTGGATGAGGGAGCGAAGGGTGCGGCCGCTTTTCTTCATGGCGGCGACGGCCTGGTCGACGTGGGGCTTGTCGGAGTAGCCGAGTTCGCGGCCGAGGGCGTAGGTGAACATCTTGCGGGCGAGGCAATCGAGGAACAAGTCCTCGCGGGCGAGTATGGCTTCCTGCAGGCCGCCGACGCCGGTGAATTCGGTGCCGTCTGGGAGCCGCGCGCGCGCGTCGATGGCGGGATCGTCGCGGCCGATGCGGCCGTTGTAGCCGAAGCCTTCCCGGTCGCGCCACTCGCCGGCGGCGTTGTAGTTCTCGAGGGCGAAGCCGAGGGGGTCGATCCGGTCGTGGCAGCGCGCGCATTGGGCGGCGGTGCGGTGGATCTCGAGGCGCTGGCGGACGGTGGCCTTGTCGATCCCAGGCACCTTGGGCTGGATCTCGCCGGCGTTGGCGACGGGAAGGCCGGGGTCGGTGCCGAGGAGGTTGCGGAGGATCCAGGTGCCGCGGACGACGGGGGAGGTGCGGGTGCCATTGGAGGTGACGCTGAGGACGGAGGCCTGGGTGACGATGCCGCCGCGGTGCTGCTCCGGGGTGACGGCGACCCGGCGGAAGGTGTCGCCACGCACGCCGGGGAGGCCGTAGAAGCGGGCGAGGCGCTCGTTGACGGTGACGAAATCGGAGCGGATGAAGTTGGCGACGGGGAGATCATGGCGGAGGATCTCGCGGAAGAAGGCGATCGATTCCTCGCGGATGGAGGTCTCGAGGTGGCGGTCGTAGCGCGGGTAGAGATTCTCGGCGGGCGGATTGGCGCCGATCTTCCGGAGGTCGAGCCACTGGCTGGCGAAGTTCACGCAGAGGGCGTCGCCTTGCGGAGCGGCGAGGAGGCGGTCGATCTCTTTCGCGAGGGTCGCGATGTTCTTCAGCGCGCCCTCATCCGCGAGGGCGCGGAGCGGCGCGTCGGGCAGGGTGGAGCAGAGGAAGTACGAGAGCCGGCTTGCGAGTTCGTGGTCGTCGAGCGGACGCGGATTCGAGCTGCCCTCGGGCAAGGGCTCGCCGAGGTAGAGGAAGCGCGGGGAGGTGAGGACGGCGACGAGGGGGAGCTTGAGGGTTTCGAGCCAGGATTCCTTGTCGGCCCTGACATTGTCGAAAAGCGCGAGCTTGGCGTTGATCTCCGCGTCGCTGACCGGCCCCCTCCAGGCGAGCGGCATGATGCGCGCGAGGACGGCGCGGGCGGCGGCCTTTTCATCGGCGGATTCCGGAAGCGTGTCGCCGACAAGGCGCGTATGGGATGCCGGCGGCCACTGGTTATAAACAGGGCCCTCGACCTCGATCCAATCAACAAGCGCCTCGGGCCGGGCGAAGGCGTCGTTTCCCTGGAACCAGAAATTCTCAAGTGCCCTCGGGATGTCGTAGGCGTACTCGAGGGTGACGCCGGCCTTTTCGGTCGAGAAGAAAACGGGGAACTCGAAGACCTTCCAGTCCGGGCTGGGCGCGTCGATGTCGAAGGTCGCGACGGGCGTCGGCTGCCCGCCGAGGTCCCGAACGATCCGCAGGCGCGCCGGGCCGTAGTCGTACATGGGATCGGTGCGGAAGTGTTCGAGATCTTCGTTCCAATGCGCCTCGACGTATTCGCGGCGCTCGGGCTTTTCGGCGATCTCCTTGTCCGCGCGCTCGCGGAGGAATTTCTCCGCGCTGGCGACGACCGCCGCGCGATCCGGCACGTGACTGGAGGCGCGGAGGCGGATGAGGTATTCGCCCTCGTGTGGCAAACGGAAGTCGCGGAAGTTGATGTTCTTGTCCCACGAACTCACGTGCATGACGGCGGCACCGTTCTTGGCCGCGATCTTGCCCTTGTTCAGGATGATGCGCTGCCCGTCGCGCTCGACGCGGGTGCGGTCGCCGCCTTCCGGATCGTCCTCGGGCTCGAAGCGCCACTTCATCGCGGCGGGTTTCGCGCCGGTGACGAGCGCCTTGTCGAGAATGACGCGCGCGGCGTCAAAGTAGAGTTCGAGGTGCAGCGGCGAGAGCGTGAGGGCCTCGCCGATGTTGTCGAAG
>JAHEDC010000551.1 GCA_024641425.1 Verrucomicrobiales bacterium
CATGATCAAGATCCTTACCGCCCTCGCCATCGCTTCTCTCCTGCCAAGTTGCGTGTCGACCCAGACGTCGGCGCCCTCGCCTGCCGTCGCCGCGCGCAATGCGCTCATTCGCGCCGAACCTGTCGGCGACTATTATATCGGCCGACGCTACGTGACGCACCGCACGCGCTTCTGGGGATACCTGCGCCGTCCCCGCCAGACGTGGGAGGATTCCAAGCTGACGATCATGTACGAGGGCAGCATCCACGTCCCCGACCGTCTCCCCGAATTGCCCGAGGGCGCCGACGGCGGTTTCGAGTTCGACCACAACCACGAATACAAGATCTGGGGCCGCTACACCGGCAAGACCATCTACGACCCGAATTCGAACCTTTTCCTGCCCGAATTCAAACCCGATCGTTTCGAACTCATCACGGCAAGTCCCGGGTTTCTCTTCTCTCCGAATCAGGGCTACAACCCGAAGATTCTTCCACCCAAGACTTCCTGATCGTAATCAGACGCGGCGCATCAGCCGCATCAGTTCCCGGCCCTCGCGACCGGGATAATGGCGCGTCGGCCGCCACTCGCGCTCAAGGTCGAAGCGATTTTCGACCATAGCGTCGATCTCCTCGACCGAGATTCCATAGGGCGGTGGAGTCGGAGTTTCACCTTCATCCCAGGGATTGAGGTAGAAGACGGCAAGATAGCGGCCACCGGGTTTCAGGGCCCGGTGTATGGCCGCGATGTAATCCCCCCGCATCGAGGGAGAGAGCCCCGAAAGACAGGTGTGCTCGACCACCCAGTCGAAAGTGCCCAGCAGATCCGTCGGCAAAGCGAAGAGGTTCGCGCACGCGTAAGTTTCCGCTCCCGCCTTCTCGATCTCGCGGGCGCGGGCGACCGCTGTCGGGGAGACGTCCAGTCCGACGACTTCCGCTCCTTGCGCGGCAAGGCCCCGCACGTCGTGTCCGAGCCCGCAGCCGGGCACAAGGACCTTCCCGGAAATGCTCTCCGTCTCCAAGAACTCGAGCAAGGGCGGTGCGGCGGCGCCTTTGTCCCAAGGAAGTTCGTTCTTTTGATAGGCGGCGTCCCAGTCGGTGTCTTGCATTTGCGCGATTCTCGCACGCGGCTACCCTGTGCGCAATGTCTCGTTCCCCCCGCCCGTCCCCCAAAGGAAATCCCTTCGTCGTCGTCGTTCTCACGCTGGTCCTGCTCGGCGGGCTCTATTATCTCAACGAGTGGAGCAATCCCGACGAGACCGGACGCTTTCAGCCGCCCGGGGAATCCTCCTCCGCCGGGTTGGAACGGGGGCCCGTCACCCGAGAGCGATTCCGCGACTTCGATCGACTCAACGGCTGTGTTCTCGTAAACGGCCGGAACAACGATGGTGACAGCTTTCTCGTCCGCCACGGAGACGAGACCTATGAGTTGCGCCTCTATTACGCCGATTGTCCGGAGAAATACCGCCATCAATACAATGGGGAACGCCTTGCCGAGCAGGGCGCGTATTTCGGGGGCCTCAGTGAGAAGGAAACGATCCGCATCGGTGAGCAAGCCCGTGACTATACCCTCGATCTCCTGCGGGAGAGCGTGTTCACCGTCTACACCAAATGGGAGAAGGTCTACGACAGCGGACGATTCTACGCCTTCGTCCGCGTGCGTGACACCGAGGGAAACGAGGCCTACCTCCATGAACTCCTCGTCGCCCGCGGTCTCGCCCGCATCCATACGAAGGGCATCAATCTTCTCGACGGCACACCCTGGAAGGCCCAGAAAGCACGGCTCGCCAAGCTCGAGAAAACGGCCCGTGCGGCGAAACGGGGCGCCTGGGGCCTCTAGCTTTCCAAATGGACAGGTGCCGGTGGCGATCACCCGGTTCGCCCGGCCTCATCTCCCGATCCGCCATTCCTCCATCAATTCGGAAGGGAATTCGCCAAGAAAGCGCGAAGGCGTCTGCAGGGTGTCCCCGGTGTAGGCCTTGGGCCAGAGTTCGGGGTAGAGGAGGTAGAGTTCGTCTTCGGCACGGGTAACCGCGACGTAGAAGAGGCGGCGTTCTTCCTCGAGCGCTTCGAGTCCTCCGTCCTCGATGGCACGCCGATTCGGGAACATGCCGTCGGCGAGCCAGATGAGGAAGACGACCTTCCATTCGAGGCCCTTGGCCTGGTGCACCGACGAAAGGCAGACGCTGCTCTCCTGATCGCGCTGCCGGTCCTGCTGGGGATCGCCTTCGGAGCCGCCAAGAAGGGCCATCTGCTCGAGGAATTCGGCGATGTTGCTGTAGCCGGTCGCGAAGGTCATGAACTGGTCGAGATCCTGCCGCCGCGTCTCCTCGTTGTCGAAGGCCGCCTTCATGTAGTCGTGGTAGATCCCCTCGCGCACGGAATAGATCATAGCCTCGGGCGACTTCAGGCCGCCGTCGCCGTCGAGGAATTCGTCGAGGACGTGGGCCATTTGCTCCCATTCGCGCTGCGCCTTGGCGGGCACCTTGAACGTGAGGAAGTATTCGGAGAACGATTCGGGCAGACGTTCCTCCTTCACGGGCGCGCAGGCGAGCCATTGCTGCCAGAGCTTCTCGGCCGAGACCGCGCCGACACCGCTGAGGAGCTTGGTCATGCGCTCGAAGGAAACGTCGTCGCGCGGGTTGCAGGCGAACTTGAGGAAAGCGGCCACGTCCTTGATGTGGGCTTGCTCGAAGAAACGGAGGCCGCTCGTGATGACGAAGGGAACGCCCTCGGAGGTGAGCTGCATCTGCAGTTCCATCGACTGGAAATGCGAGCGGTAGAGGACGGCCATCTGATTGAATTCGACGCCGTCGTCCTCGTGGAGTTCCTGGATGCGCTGGGAAACGAAGCGGGCCTGCGTCGAGGGATCGAAGACGGGGACGAAGGCCGGTTTCATCGCGCGGGCGGGCCGGGCGGAACGGAGTTCCTTAGGGAATTGCGAGGTGTTGGCGCGGATCGACTCGTTGGCGATGTGGAGGATCTCGGGGACGCTCCGGTAGTTGGTCTCGATCTTATAGACCTTGGCCTTCGGGTAGCGCCGGGGAAATTCAAGGATGTTGCTGTAGTCCGCCCCGCGCCACGAGTAGATCGACTGGGCGTCGTCGCCGACGACCATGAGGTTCCCGTGGGTGGCGGCGAGCATGTCGATGACCTCGCCCTGCACCGCGTTGGTATCCTGATACTCGTCGACGAGGAGGAACTGGAACTGCTCCTGGTAGAGGCGGCGGATTTCCTGGTCGTCGGTGAGAAGCTGGCGGGTCTTCAGGAGGAGGTCGTCGAAGTCCATGTTGTTCCCCTCCTTCTTCCGCTGTTCGTAGAGTTCGGCGACTTTCAGGATGCCGGCGTCGGTTTCCTCGTAGAAGGAATAACGCTCGGCAAGAATCCGCGCGACGCCCACGTCCGTATTCGCCGCGAGGCCGAAGATGGTCGCGAGGACGGCGGGCTTGGGGAATTTCTCGCCCAGCCGCGACGGGCCGCCCTCGGCGACGCCGCTTTCCTTCACGACCTTCGTGATGAGGGCGCGCTGGTCGTCGGAATCGAGAATGGAAAACGTCCGGGTGTAGCCGAGCTTCTCGGCGTGCCGGCGGAGGATGCGCGCGCCGATGGAGTGGAAGGTGCCGCCCCAGAGGCCAATCGTGTTCTTGGGCGAGATTTCCTCGACCCGATGGAGCATCTCCCGCGCGGCCTTGTTGGTGAAGGTGAGAAGGAGGATGTTGTCGGGCGCGATGCCGTTCTCCAGCAGATACGAAACGCGGTAGGTCAGGGTGCGCGTCTTGCCCGAACCGGCGCCCGCGATGACGAGCGACGGGCCCAGAAGCGAGGTGACGGCGGCGTACTGCTGCTCGTTCAGTTCCGCCTTGTAATCGATGACGAAGCCGTCGCCGACGGGCGTGGGGGAGGAGGATTTGAGCGAATAGGAGCGGGCCATGGAGAGCGTGAACGGAGCGGCGCGATACCGCGATCACTCGCCCCTGTCAATCTTGTCGGCGTGCTCGCGAAAGATGTGGAGTTCCTTCTTGATCACGGGCAGCAGAATGTAGACGCCGATGAGGTTCGGCACGCACATCGCGAAGATCATGGCATCGGAGAAATCGGTGACTTGTCCGAGAGTCAGCGCGGCTCCGACGACGATTGCGGCGCAGAAGAGG
>JAHEDC010000089.1 GCA_024641425.1 Verrucomicrobiales bacterium
AACCTCTTCGCCACCGTCCTCGAGGGTGCCTTCCCCGCCCTGCACGCGGCCCTCCGACCCGGCGGCATCCTCGTCATCTCCGGCATCCTCCGCGAGCACGCCGACGACTGCCTTGCCTCCGGCCTGAAGGCGGGCTTCGTGTTCGACACCATCGTCCGGAAGGGCAAATGGGTCACCGCGCGGGGGCACCGGAAGTAGGGGGCACTGGGCACTTGCCGTGGAAGCGAAGGCCCTGATACGATGCCACCTCACCATGAAAGCCTTCCTTCTCCTCGCCGCCCATCTTCTGTCCGCTGACCTACGGGCCGAAAAGCCCAACCTCGTCATCCTCTATGCCGACGACCTCGGCTACGGCGACACCCAATGCTACAACCCGGAGCGCGGGAAGATCCCTACCCCTCACATCGACCGCCTCGCGACACAGGGAATGCGCTTCACCGACGCGCATTCTTCCTCCGGCGTCTGCTCGCCCTCGCGCTACACCCTTCTCACCGGGCGCTACCATTGGCGGACGCGTCTGCAAAACGGCATCGTCGGCGTCTTCGGCGAGCCCCTCATCGCTCCCGACCGCCTCACCCTCCCCGGTCTAGCGAAGCAACACGGCTACCACACGGCCGCCGTCGGAAAATGGCACCTCGGCTGGGACTGGCCGGTCGCTTCCGGTCAACGCAAGCTTCTCCAGGGCCCGCGGCCCAAAAACGCCCGGGATGCCGTCCCCGAACCCACCGAAGCGCAGCGCGCCCTGTGGACGGCGCTTTTCTCAAAACCCATAACCGGTGGCCCGACCGCCCGCGGCTTCGATTCGTATTTCGGCACCGACGTCCCGAACTGGCCGCCCTTTTGCTTCCTCGAGAACGACCGCACTCTCGGCATCCCGACGGCATTCCTGCCCGCGAGCGACTTCGCGGACAACCGCGCCAGCCTCCAGGGACCAGCCCTGGCCGACTGGAAGCTCGAGGGCATCCTTCCCGCGCTCGGCGAGCGCGCGTCCTCTCTCATCGGAGATCCCGCCGCGCTCCCCGAACCCTTCCTCGTTTACCTCCCCTTCACGTCTCCCCACACACCCCTCGCCGTCAATGACACATGGAAAGGAAAGAGCGGCCTTGGAGCCTACGCCGACCTTGTCATGGAGACCGACGCCGTCATCGGCCGCGTCCTCGCGGCCCTCGACGAACGGGGCGCGGCGGACAACACCCTCGTCGTCTTCACCAGTGACAACGGCTGCGCGCCCTACATCGGCGCGGCGGAGCTTGAGGAACAGGGCCACTTCCCCAGCGGCCCCCTGCGCGGCTACAAGTCGGATGTCTGGGAGGGCGGGCACCGCGTGCCGTTCCTTGTCCGCTGGCCCGGGCATGTCGGGCCCGGAAGCGTCTGCGACCAGCTCGTCCAGCAGGCCGATCTCCTCGCCACCCTCGCCGATATCCTCGGCGCGGAACTCCCCGCCAACGCCGGGGAAGACAGTTTCAGCATCCTCCCCCTCCTCCGGGGCGAAGACCGACCCCTCCGCGGGAACGCCGTCAATTGCTCGATGAAGGGCCTCCCGGGCCTGCGTTCCGGCCAGTGGAAATTCATTCCTGGGGCGGGCTCCGGAGGCTGGAGCAAGGGAAGCGACGACCAGCCGGTCCAGCTCTACGACCTCTCGGCCGATCTCGGCGAAACCCACAACCTCGCCGCGGACAAGCCCGAGAAAGTAGCGGAGATGAAAACCCTCCTCGAAACCCTCATCACCCGAGGCCGCAGCACCCCCGGCCCAGAACAACCGAACGACGTGAAAGTCCGGCGCTTCCCCTTGCCCTCCCCAAAGTAACCCAACGCCCCCATCCTCCTGCCATCCCCCGAATCAACCAATTACCAAATCCCCAATCAACCAGCCCCCCTTGACACCGTAGAGCTCCCACGCGTTCACTATCATCCGATGAACCCGCCTTCCGACCCCGACCGCTCGTTCCGCGCCCGCTTCGGGCGCTTCTGTCGGCACCCCGCGTCCGTCCTCGTCTGGTTCGTCCTTTTCTCGCTTGTCGTGAAGGAAAACTACCCCTTCTCCCATTTCCCGATGTACAAGGGTTTCGAGGACAAGACCTACTACTTCTACGTGGCCTCCGGCGGCGAGCCCCTTCCCGCCAAGCCGATGTTCAAGGTCTCCGTCCCCCGCATCAAGAAACTCCACGGCAACCTCATGGAGACCCTCGCCGACGAACGCGACGACGGCACCCGCGCCTACCAGCTAGGGCCCGAAGCGGAGGCCGAGGCCGGGCGCCGGCTCCTCGACCAGCTCCGCGCCCAGATGCCCGGGAAACGGAAGAAGAAATACGCCGACACCCTTGCCAAACCGCTCACCCTCATGCGCGTCGACATCCAGTACGCCGACGGCACCTTCTCCAAGACCCCCCGCGAGGTCGTCACCCATTAACCAATAACCAGCAACCCTTAACCGCCCCCCGTGTTCCGTCCCTACGCCCACGCGCGCTACGAGGTCTTCTTCATGCGGCTGCTCTTCGCCGTCGTTGTCTTCCACTCGCTCGCCCACATGCTGCCGCCCCTCTTCGGCGACCCCAGCGGCACCCCCGGCATTGTCCAGATGAGCAAAATGCCCTACCCGACCGGGATCGGGCATTTCTTCCCCTGGCTCACCGTCCTTTCCAACGAAACCGTCGCCTGGTGGGCGCATCTCGTCCTCGCAGCGGGCCTCGTCCTTTACGTCGCCGGCCTTGTCCTTCCCGTCTCGCTCGCTGTCGTCACCGTCATCCACATCGCCGTCTTCACCCTGAACAACTCCCAGGGCGCGACGCACCACGGCTACCAGATCATCTCCGTCGTCCTCCTCGCCCAGTGCATCGTCGCCTGGCTCCCGTGGGGATTCCGGATCTTCGGGAAGAAACTCGTCCTCCCCGAAGGCCTCCACCTCCGCGACCTCTCCGTCTACTATTCCCAGCTCGCCATCGCCGGCTGCTACGTCATCGCCGGCGTCACCAAGATGCTCGCCTCCGGCCCGATGTGGATCGTCAAGTCCCCCCTCATCGCCGTCCAGATCCACAAGAGCTTCGACCAGAAATACTACGAATACCTCGACCCCAAGTGGCTCGAGGAAGGCCACCAATACGCCGACTTCGCCGTCCAGAACCCGAATCTCGCCCGCCTCATCCTCGGCGGCGGCCTCGTCCTCGAACTTATCGCCTTCCTCGTCCTGTTAAGCCGGCGCTGGGCCGCCCTCCTCGGCGTCTCCCTCATCGCCATGCACCTCGCCATCGGCTACACCATGGCCCTCCACTTCCCGGAGAACGAAAGCGTCGACTTCGTGTTCCTCGTCAACGCCCCCTTCTGGATCGTCGCCGCCTACACCTGGATCCAAACGAGACGCCGCGCCTTGCCCCCTGCCACCCAATGATCCCAAGGCCCGATCCGCCCGCGCCGCGACCCGCCGCTGGCCCGAGGAATCCTCAATCGCTGTCCTGGCTTTCTATTGTTCCCGTCCTTTCCTTGTTGGGCCCTACAAAAAGCGCCACATAAAATTCCATGCCATCGACTCTTCCCGTGTCGACGACGGCCATCCTTCGACATCCAATGCCGGCCGCCAGAGAGTTGCCTTTGACGTCCGCCCCAAAGGGCGACCAGCCGGAAAGGGAAACATGCAACCTGCCATCAGCCGAGCGCTCACTCACCCGTCCGGTGACGGGACAGCCGCAGCGTTTTCCATCCAAGGTCGCATCCCAAAGATGGGTGACCGCTTCCCCTTTCGCCGCAAGGACAACCCACCCCGTGACCGCCCTGAACTCCGTCACTCCTCGCTTCCGCAGTTTTCGCGCGATCCATGACTCGACCGCAAAATCCCCTCCGCGGGCAGGCGCTTTGACTGGCAGAAGGATCTTCGCGTAGACGGCCATTCCTTCATTGGAACCGGGTTCAGCAGAAGGGCCGGGCTTCTCCCCAGAGAGGGCGGGCATAGCGACGAAAAGGACCAGCAGAGCAGATGACGCAATAATTCTCATGATACATAGGGTTCTCCTTTTAAGAGACGAACCCGGGGTTTCCTTTCTTAGGGGACCATTCATTCTTCACGTGAACATTTTCATTGGGAACCCCTCACACACAATCAGGCTGAGGCCTGGCGATCGGGTTTTCGCCTCTTTCCAGGGATTCCCCTGAACCGAAGCAAGTTGATATTCAATAAAAATTAGGTTTTACTGGAGGTTTCCGTAGAACCCAATGCCTGCCGTCCGAGAAAAGCCGCGAAAGTCCGGCACTGCCGCGCGAACCCGTTCCTCGCGGCCCGCGGCCCGGGAGGGTTCCGCTACCCCGCGCCGGAAGGGCGGAGGCTGGTGGTGGCGGTTTCCGCTCAAGTGCGGACTTTACCTCGGCGTCGCTGGCACTGTCGCCCTCGTTGGCGTCATGCTGGCCTATGGGGCGATCGCCAAGCGCTTCGATCTCGGAAAACTCGGTGCCATGCCCGAGCGCTCGGTTGTCTTCGACCGGAACGGCGAAATCATCGGCCGCCTCCATGGATCAAACCGCGCCGTCGTCGGGCTTGACGCGATTTCCCCCTTCTTCCTCAAGGCGCTGCTGGCCCGGGAGGACGCCCGCTTCTACGCGCACGGCGGGATCGACTTCATCGGTGTGGCGCGCTCCACGGTGCGGAACGTGAAGAGCAAACGCGTCGTTCAGGGCGCGAGCACCCTGACCATGCAATTGGCGCGGAACAGCTACGACCTTTCGGACGAGAAAAGCTTCCACCGGAAACTCATCGAGGTCATGCTCGCCCGGCGGATTGAGCGGAACTTCACCAAGGACGAAATCCTCGCCCACTATGTGAATCGGATTTTCTTCGGCTCCGGCATCCACGGCATCGAGCGGGCCAGTCAGGAATACTTCGGGAAACCCGCGCGCGCGATGACCCTCGACGAGGCCGCCCTGATCGCCGGCATCATCCGCGCGCCGAACCGCTTCTCCCCCTTCCGCCACTACGACGAGGCCCTTCGCGAGCGCGACACCGTCCTCGACCGGATGGTGGAGACGGGGGACATTACCGCCACCGAGGCCGCCGGGGCGAAGACCGTCCGCACCCGCGTCCTCGCCCGGCGGAAGCTGGTGCGTCAGGACAGTTACGCCCTCGACGCCGTCCGGCGCGATCTCGATCTCGCCCTCGACGCCTCCGAGACCGAAGACGGGGGCCTTGAAATCCGCACCCATCTCGACCTCCGGCTTCAGAAGGCCACCGAACGTGCCCTTGAAGCCCATCTCGCTTCCATCGAAACCTTGCCCGGCTACACACACCGAACCAGGGAAAACTACACCCGCCACGGCCTCCCCGCCGGGCAGAAACCCGACTACCTCCAGGGAGCGGTCGTCGTCATCGACAACGCCACCGGCGGCCTCCTCGCCCTCGTCGGCGGCCGCGACTACCGGCAGAGCAAATTCAACCGCGCCCTCTTCGCGCGCCGGCCCGTCGGCTCCGTTTTCAAGCCCTTCGTCTACGCCGCCGCCTTCGACAATGGTCTCGCCACCGGGACCCTCATCGACGACGGCCCGCTCCGCCCCGGCGAGATCGAAGGCGACACCGATCCTGCCACCGGCGCCCCGTGGCAGCCCCGCAACGCCGACAACACGTTCCTCGGGCTCCAGCCAGCCGCCATGGGCCTCGTCAAATCACGCAATACGATGACCGCCCGCGTCGGCGAATGGGCGGGGCTCGACCACATGCTTTCCCTCGCCGGCCAACTCGGCTTCGGCGATACCCTGCGCCCGAGCGCGCAGCTTTACATCGGCAACCTCGAGACCGACCTCCGCACCCTCACCGGCGCCTATACCATTTTCCCCAACCAGGGCCGCCGCGTTCCACCTCTCACCATCGACCGCATCACCAACGCCGCCGGCGACACTTTCCTCCGCACCGCCACCGACGGCTATCCGGTCATCACGACGGGAGCCGCCATCCAGGTTTCCAAGCTCCTCCAGATGGCCATGAACCCTGGAGGCACCGCCGCCGCCGCCCGCGAGTGGGGATTCAATGATCCGGCAGGGGGAAAAACCGGTACCACCAATGATTTCCACGACGCCTGGTTCATCGGCTACACTTCCGCCGTCACCTGCGGCGTCTGGATCGGCCTCGACACGCCCGCGCCCATTGTCGCGCAAGGCTACGCCAGCCGCCTCGCACTCCCCGTGTGGACCGACGTTCTCCGCGTCTGTGGCGACCTCGGCTACCCGGCCGGCGACCTCAATCCCAAAATCCCCCTCGCCAAAGTCACCCTTTGCCGCCTCACCGGGAAATTCGCCGCTGCCCGTTGCCGGGAACTCGGCCACGCCTACGAAACGTCCATTCCCTACGAACTCGCTCCGAAGAGCGAATGCGCCGGGCATGGAACCGCGCCGGCGCGGAAATCACGATAGGGGTTCGCCTTCACACGGTCGTCCCTTCATCGATCGCCGCCGCCGAGGTATCCTCATCGTGGAGATAGGTTTTGGAGCGGTAAAGTTTGGCCGCGACGACAAAGACGACGGCGGTGCCGAACATCATCCAGGTGAAGAACCAGAAATAGGACGCGCCTTCCAGTTTCGTTTGCCCTCCCACGAAAGCACTGTCGTCGGAAATCGATTCCGGGGCACTTGCCGCCAGTTCGCGGATCCGCTTCGCGAGCCAGGTATTGTCTTCCTTATCCTCGTCCCCGTCGCCCTTCTTCATCTCCGGCGCGTTGCCCTGGAATCCCATGTCCCACTCCGTGCCGGGCGTCTTGTCCGGGCCATCCGAAGTAATCCGGTACCGCTTCGTGTTGAAAAGGTAGTAACGCAGCGGCGCCCCCCAAGCGTCCTTCAAATCGGCGAGCATCGTGTTCCCGACCTCCAACGCCGGCAAGGCACCCTCGTTCGCCTTGGACCAGTCGTCGATCCGCTTCATCGCGCTCTCCACGGTCGCGTAACCGGGAAACCCGGTGCGCACCCGCTTCGTCCCGATGTAACTCATGGTGATGTCATCCTCCGTTCCCTCCTTCCCATCCATTCCGGGATGGATTTTCTCGCTCTTCTCCCTCGCCCCGACCTTCGATTCGGCGACCACGCCGTCCGTGACCTTGGTCGGATCGGGCAGTTGGATGCGCGCGTTCACCACGGCGGCGAAGACGTTCCCGAGCGTGACCGACATGAGGAAAAGCGCCATCACCACCGATTTCATCGTCTTCGGCGACTGGGTGTAGGCGAACTCAAGACAGGTGATCGAGACCATGACCTCGGCGGCGGTCAGAATGACATAGGCGCCGGCCTGCCAACCGATCGAAGGACGCCCTCCGCCATCGATGATCTGCTGTGCCACCGCGATGATGGCGAAGGACGCCACCGCGACAAACATCCCGATACTGATCTTCCGCAACGGTGTCAGCGGAAAAACCTTGTTGATCGCCGGATAGATCACGAAGGCGAACACCGGGATCAATACGAGCACCAGCGCCGAGTTGAAGGACTGGATCTGCGAGGGGATCCACTCGATGCCGAGCCAGTTCAGATTCATGTTATAGGCCTGCAGGACCCATGAAGACCCCGTCTGGTCGAAGAGCGCCCAGAACATGGCGACGAAGGCGAAAATGGCCGATACCTTGCCGAGGGCCATCAGCCCCGCGCGGCTGAAGACCTCGCGGAGGAACGGCGTTCCCTTGGCGGGCACATGGATGAACTTGTGCCGCCCCATCCAGAAAACCAAGGTCGCCAGGGCCATCAGGATACCGGGAATGCCGAAGGCCAGATGCGGCCCGTACCACTGGAGCAGCCACGGTGTCGCCATCATCGAGATAAAGGCCCCGGTGTTGATCGAGAAGTAGAACCAGTTGTAGACCTTCTCCAGAAGGTGGGCGTTCGATTTGCCGAACTGGTCGCCCACATGCGCCGAGACACAGGGCTTGATCCCGCCCGATCCGATCGCGATGAGACTCAGCCCCAGGAAGAGCATATTCTCGGCCTTCCCGATCGACCCCATCATCGCGAGGGCCGCGTGCCCGAGGCAGTAGACGATCGAGAGCGCGATGATGGTGCGGTATTTTCCGGTGATGATGTCGGCGAGAAGGGCTCCGACGATCGGGAAGAAGTAAACGGCCGCGACAAAGGTGTGGTATTTCTCGTTCGCGACCGCCTCGGTCATCGGTTCCGTCGCCTGAGGACCCATCACATAAAGGTACTGGGTCATGAAAACGACGAGGATCGCCCGCATCCCGTAGAAGCTGAAGCGCTCGGCGGCTTCATTTCCGATGATGTAGGGAATTCCGCCCGGCATGCGGGTGGAGGGGACGGCGGCGGTGCGGTAGGAAGTGCTCACGGGGGGCAAGCATGGACACCTCCCGTGGAAATTCAATCCAATTCGCCCTAATGTGATCGCGCATGGCCCTTCTTTCCCGATTCTTCCTTTTCCCGCTCGCCGGACTCCTCGTGGCGGGACTGCCGGAACGGACTCACGCCTCCCCCCGGATTCGGGTCGCCACCTACAACGTCCTCCTCGCCCAGAACCCGCAGGGACAGCTTGCGTCCACCTTGCAGAATCCGAATGCGCTCAATCCCCGCAAAATCGCGGAAATCATCCAGCGCACCGCTCCCGATGTCCTCCTTCTCAACGAGTTCGATTACGACGCGGCGGGGATCGCCGCAGAGCGCTTCCAAAACAATTTCCTCGCCGTCGGTCAGAACGGACAACCGCCGATCCTCTATCCCTACCGCTTCATCGCACCAACCAACACCGGGGAACACTCGGGCTTCGACCTCAACAACGATGGGATCATCGACAACACGATCGGCGACCGGGGATATGGCGACGACGCCTTCGGCTTCGGTGAGTTCCCCGGAAAATACGGGATGGTCGTCTTCTCGAAATTCCCCATCCTCGCCGACCAGGCGCGCACCTTCCGGCTCTTCCGCTGGAAGGACATGCCGGGCGCACTCATTCCGCCGGGCTTCTACTCGCCGGAGGCCCTCGAAGTCTTCCGCCTCTCTTCGAAAAGCCACTGGGATCTCCCCATCGACGTGAACGGCCGCCTTTTCCATTTCCTCACCCACCACCCCACGCCGCCGATTTTCGACGGGACGGAGGACCGCAACGGTCGGCGCAATCACGACGAGATCCGCCTTTGGGCCGACTACGTGACACCGGGAGCGAGCGGCTACCTCGTCGACGACAACGGCAAGCCGGGCGGACTCGGAACGGGCAAACGCTTCGTCATCGCCGGCGACCACAATGCCGATCCCACGCGTGGCGACAGCGTGAACCACGCCATCAACCAATTGCTGCTCAATCCGGAGGTGAATGGCGGTTTCATCCCGCGCCGCACCGGCACGCCGGTCGGATCCACCTCCGATCTCACCGCCGATTTCGCCAGCCAGGATCTCCGCGTCGACTACGTCCTCCCTTCACGGGTCGGCTTCGAGATTCTCGGCGGCGCCGTCTATTGGCCCGCACCTGGCGAGGTCGGGGCTTCCCTCATCACCGCGTCCGACCACCGCATGGTCTACATGGATTTCGAGATCACCCCGCTTCTCGGCGAAGCCGTGCGCGATCTCACCATCCGGCGCGAGAGCGACCACTACCGCCTCGCCTGGAAAACCCAATCCGGCACCACCTACGGCATTGAGAAATCAGCGAACCTCCTCGGCGGAACATGGATCCCCGTGTCCGATCCCGCCATCGTGTTGGATCTCCAAAGCAACACAGCCACTTTCAGCGTGAACGGAACTTCCCCCCTGGAATTCTATCGCGTCACGGCCACGCTCGACTGACCCGTCGCCTACGGAACGAGAACAATCTTCCCGAGCGCACCACCGGCCTGCAGCAGCGCGTGCGCCTTCCCCACCTCCGCAAACGAAAACCGCTCGGCGTGCACCAGCGGCTTCACCTTGCCCGCGTCGACCAGTTCCGCCAGCTCCCGCAGGATCTCCCCGTGCCGGGCGCGCCCGTTCCCGGTCAGCATCGGGAGCAACATGAACGTGACATGCATGCTCAACGCCTTCTGGTGAAAGGGAGTGAGATCGCAGGTGCAGCGCGTCGAGATCGAAGCCACCGTCCCGTTCAAAGCCGCCGCCGTGAAGCAGCCCTGCAGATTGTCGCCGCCCACCGTATCGAAGACGACGTCGAAGCCCGCGCCACCCGTATATTCGGCAACGTAGTCCTCGACCGACGATTCCTTGTAGTTGATCCCGGCATCCGCCCCGAGTGAGGCCGCGAGCGCGAGTTTCTCCGGCGAGGAAGCCGTCGCAAAAACCGTCGCTCCCGCCGCCTTCGCGAGCTGGATGCCAAGGTGCCCGACACCACCGGTCGCGGCATGGACAAGCACTCGCTGGCCCTCACTCACCTTCGTCCGATCGATGAGAGCATCCCAGGCCGTGATCGCCACCAGGGGCAACGCGGCCGCCTCCGCCATCCCGAGCGTCGCAGGCTTCCGCGCGATTAGCCTTTCGTCCACCAGCTGGAATTCCGCCAGCGCTCCGGGACAGCCCTTCACCCCGCCGGCACAGCCGTAGACCTCATCGCCCGGAGCAAAGTCCGTCACGCCGTCACCGACCGCCTCGACGACGCCCGCCATATCGCAACCAAGAACCGCGTCCGGAAAGTCCGGAGCGATCATGCCCAGCAACCCGCTGCGGATCTTCGTATCCACCGGATTCACGCTCGAAGCGGCCACCCGCACCAGCACATGGCCGGGCCGGACATCGGGTTTCGGAATCTCCTTTTGCTCGAAAACCTCGGGGCCTCCGAAGGCATTGATGACGATCGCTTTCATGGGGCGCTTTCGATGGATTAAGGTTTGCGCGCGAGGAGGAAGCCGCGGTCGATCACGGTATCCATGTGTCCGACCCATTCGAAGCCGGCCTCGGTGAGGAATTGGCGCATTTCCCCTGTCGAATAACATTTCCCCTGCGTCACGTTCATGAGCAAGGCCGAATACTCCGCCACCGGAAGCGGCCCCGTCTTGGCATCGTTCAGAAAGGCTTCGTGCACGACCAGCAACCCTCCCTCCGGCAGTGCCTCGGCCGAACGCGCGAGCAACGCCTTGACCTCGGGAACGTCCCAATCATGCAGGACATTGGAGAACAAATGGACGTCACACGCTTCCGGATACCTGTCGCCGAACATCTCTCCCACCACAACGTCAACACGCTCCGCAAATCCGCGCTTCGTGATGCACTCCCGCGCGATCCGGTCCACCGGTTCCTTCTCCATCACGGTCGCCCTCAAATGCGGATTCGCCGCCACGAGGGCGCAGGCGTAGATTCCCGAGCCGCCTCCGACGTCGAGCACGTGATCGAAACCTTCGAGATTCAATTCCGCCGCCAGTTTCTGTCCGAGCAGCACCCCGCGGCAATCCATCGCCGCCGTGAAGGCAGTCGCGAACGCCTCCGTTTCCATCGCGCGGTGCCAGTCACCCTCGTCCTCCAGACTACTCCAGTTCGCAGGCTTGCCCGTGCGAAGCACCTTCAGGAAATCCAGGCAGACCGGACGATCCTTCATCGAGGCATAATACGGCGTCACATCCCAGGGCGAACCCGCAAGCAGGAATTCCCGCGCCACCTCGGTCAGGTGCAGCGCGCCCTCACGCCTCTCCAGAAAGCCGTTCGCGACCAGGAGTGTCACCATGACATCCGCCGGACGTTCGGCGAGTCCGAAATGAGCTCGCAGCTTGGCTTCGGTCGCTGCCTCGGTGAGACCCGCCAGCCAGTTGAAGAGATCCAGATGCACCACGGCGGCTGACAGCAGATCCACGGCATAAAGCCCATCCCGGTAGCGGTAAACGCGCAGGGGATCGCTCGATGGGGAGGCGGTGAGGTCGGTCGGAATCATCGCCCGCAATTACACTCCATCGCGGTGAATTCCGCAAGCCGACATCCGTCAAATCGAAGCGGCACCCCTTCCGTCAAGCCGAAGATCCTTGCAAGCAGGCCGAAACCAACGCATTATAACGGTGAACGTCGAATCAAACGAAGCGGAATGAAACATCACAGGAATTGCTCCTTTTTCCTCGTCGCCCTCCTTGCCGCGGGCGGCCTTTTCGCCTCCCCGGCACTCGCGGCCAAGCCCCGCGTCATCGTCCTCACCGACATCACCAACGAGCCCGATGACGAGGAATCCCTTGTCCGCTTCCTCGTCTACACCAACCAGTTCGACGTCGAGGGCCTTGTCGCCACCACGTCCACGTGGCTCAGGGAAAAGCCGCGTCCCGAGCAGATCCGGAAATTCGTCGAAGCCTACGGGAACGTCCGGGGGAACCTCGCGAAGCACGCCGACGGCTTCCCCACCGGAGAGGCGCTCCTCGCCGTCATCAAGGCCGGCCAGCCCGCCTACGGCATGGCCGCCGTCGGCAAGGACAAATCAAGCCCCGGTTCGGAGCTGATCGCCGCCGCCCTGACCAAGGCCGACGATCCCCGTCCGCTCTGGGTCTGCGCCTGGGGTGGAACCAATACCCTCGCCCAGGCCCTCCTCGGTCTCCGCGAGAATACCGCGCCCGACGTCTTCTCCGGCCTCGTTGACAAGCTCCGCGTCTACGCCATTTCCGATCAGGATGACTCCGGCCGCTGGCTCCGCATCGAATTCCCGAACCTCTTCTATATCGTCTCCCCGAGCAGTCCGGAATCCGGACGCGAATACTACGATGCCACCTGGACCGGCATCTCCGGCGACCGCTACTACCAGAACGGCCCGTTGCACCAGTTCGAGTTTGTCGAGAAGGAGTGGATCGAAAAACACATCCAGAAGGACCACGGCGGCCTCGGTAGCCTCTACCCTTCGCCCAAATACATCATGGAGGGCGACTCACCAAGTTTCCTCAATCTCATCGGCAACGGACTCGGGGCCGACGCCGATCCCGGTTACGGCGGCTGGGGCGGACGCTACGAACTCTACCAGAGTTACGCCGAGACCCGTCCGATCCATACCAACGCCCGCGACACCATCAGCCTCCCCGGCGGCGTCAACTACACCTCGGCCCAAGCCACGATCTGGCGCTGGAGGAAGTGCTTCCAGAGCGATTTCGCCGCCCGCATGGACTGGTGCGCCACCAGCGACTTCGCGAAAGCCAACCACAATCCTGTCGCCGTGATCGCCCAGGACGCATCGACCGATATCATCCGTCTTGGTGCCCTCTCGGGCGACACCGTCGACCTCTCCGCCAGCGAATCCACGGATCCGGATGGCGATACCCTGACCTACCGCTGGTTCATCTACCCGGAAGCCAGCACCTACTCCGGCGCCTCCACCGTAGACATCAAGGACCCCTACTCCTCCAACGTCCGTTTCGAGATTCCCGAGGCGAGCGAGAAGGACCGGAAGGCCACGACCCCGCGCACCATCCACCTCATCCTCGAGGTAAAGGACAGCGGTTCCCCCAATCTCTTCAGCTACCGCCGCGTCATCTACACCATCGTCGCCGAAAGCTGAACGCCCTGGTTCCATCGCCCCGAATGGAATCCCGCTTTCCAGGCGCGAACATTCCCAGTCCGACCGCCCGATTCTCCCAGGCCACTTTTCCTTGCAATCCCGTTGGGGATCGGGCCTAATCAGGCATCGTGAAAAACCTTACCCGTTCCCTCATTCTCGCCGCAAGCCTGATCGGCGCCCCGCTCTCACGCGCCGCCGATCGGCCGAATATCGTCTTCCTTTTCTCCGACGACCACGCGACGGCCGCCATCTCCGCCTACGGCAGCCGCCTCGCCGAGCTTGCCCCCACGCCAAATCTTGATCGGATCGCCAACGAGGGCGCCCTCTTCCGGAATTCCTTCTGCGCGAACTCGATCTGCGGCCCCTCCCGCGCGTGCATCCTCACGGGAAAGCACTCCCACGTGAATGGCTTCCTCAACAACAACCGCGCCCGCTTCGACGGCAGCCAGACCACCTTTCCGAAGCTCCTCCAAAAGGCGGGCTACCAGACGGCCATGATCGGAAAATGGCACCTCGAGTCGAACCCGACCGGCTTCGACTACTGGGAGATCCTCCCCGGCCAGGGCAACTACTACAATCCGGATTTCCTCCAAATGCAGGGCGGCCGGAAGCGCTACCCCGGCTACTGCACCGACATCATCACCGATCGCGCCGTCGAATGGCTCGACAAGGGTCGCGACAAGACGAAACCCTTCATCCTGATGTGCCAGCACAAGGCCCCGCACCGCAATTGGGCTCCCGCCGAGCGCCATCTCACCCTCTACGACGATGTGACCTTCCCCGAGCCGGACACGCTCTTCGACAAATACGAAAACCGCTCGAAGACCCTCGCCGAAAACGAGATGTCGATCGCGAAGAACTTCTATTGGGGCCACGACATGAAATTCCATGGAAAATCGCTTTTCCCGGAGCAATTCCTCAACGGCATTCCGAACGGCGAATACAATCGGATGGACGATTCCCAGAAAAAGGCCTGGGATGCCGCCTACGAGCCGAAGAACCAGCAGCTCATCGCCGACATCCAGTCCGGGAAGCTCAAGGGCGACGACGTGACCCGCTGGAAATACCAGCGTTACATGCGTGACTACCTCCGCTGCATCCGCGCCGTCGATGAGAACGTCGGGCGCGTCCTCGATTACCTCGACAAGAACGGGCTCGCCGAAAACACCATCGTCATCTACTCCTCCGACCAGGGCTTCTACCTCGGCGAGCACGGCTGGTACGACAAGCGCTGGATGTTCGAGGAATCGCTCGAAATGCCCTTTCTCGTCCGCTGGCCAGGCGTCGTCACGCCTGGATCGAAACCAGCCACGATGATCCAGAACATCGACTACGCTCCCACCTTCCTCGAGATCGCCGGCGCGCCGGTGCCAGAGAAAATCCAGGGCCGTTCGTTCCTTGCCGGGCTCCGCGACGCCTCGAAAGTGCCCGACGGCTGGCGCGACGCCATCTACTACGCCTACTACGGCGAGGACACCCACCACGTCGCTCCCCACGACGGGGTGCGCACCGCCACGCGGAAACTGATGTATTTCCCCGATACGAAGGAGTGGAACCTCTTCGATCTGGAGAAGGATCCCCAGGAAATGAAATCCGTCCATGACGACCCCGCCTACGCGACCGACTTCGACGCGATGGAGAAGCGCTACCGGGAGCTCAAGGGCGCATACAACGTCAGCAGCGCCACCATTCCGGCCGACCGCTTCAGCGAGAAATGGTGGGACGAACGCCATAAACAGAAGGTCGCGGAGGCGACAAAAGGCGGCTACGAAATCGCCTTCATCGGCGACTCGATCACTCACGGCTTCGAGAACGGTGGCAAGGACGTGTGGGCGAAATACTATGCTCCCCGCAAGGCCCTCAACCTCGGCTTCTCAGGGGACCGCACCCAGCATGTGCTTTACCGCCTCCTCCGTGGGGAATTCGACGACGTCCGCCCGAAGGTCGCCGTCATGATGATCGGCACGAACAATACCGGTCACACGATGCAGGATCCGGCCGAGACCGCCGGCGGTATCCGGCAGATCCTCGACCTCATCGCCGACCGCTCGCCGGAAACGAAGACCCTTCTCCTCGGCATCTTCCCCCGCGGCGAGAAGCCCGACGACAAGATGCGCCTCAACAACGACGCCGTGAACGCGCTCGTCGCGAAGTTCGACGACGGCGACAAGGTGCACTATCTC
>JAHEDC010000090.1:0-11593 GCA_024641425.1 Verrucomicrobiales bacterium
CGGAGAGTTCGTCCTCCGCGTCGAGGACACCGATGCCGCGCGCAATACCGACGAGGCCCTCGCCGCCATCTTCGAGGGCATGAAATGGCTCGGGCTCGACTGGGACGGTGAAGTCGTCTTCCAGGGCCGACGCCAGGACATCTACCAACGCTACCTCGACAAACTCGACGCCACCGGCCACATCTACGAGGACGAGGGCGCGATCCGTTTCCGTTTCCCGAACGAACCGATCACCCTGCGCGACGTCATCTGCGGCGAGCAGACGGTGAACCTCGCCGAACTCGGCGCCGAAGGCTGGGACGAGGAAAAACAGGCGCACGTCGCGCGCAATCCCGACCTCGTCATCCGGCGTCCCGACGGCACCTTCCTCTTCCATTTCGTCAATGTCGTCGATGACATCGAGATGGGCATCACCCACGTCATCCGCGGCGAGGATCACCTCTCGAACACGCCGAAACACATCGCGCTCTACCGCGCCCTCGGCGCGCCCGAGCCGGTCTTCGCGCACATTCCGCTCATCCTGAACAACGACGGCTCGAAAATGAGCAAACGTGACACCGGAGCCGCGCTCGGCACCTACACCGAGGAAGGCTTCCTCCCCGCCGCCGTCGCCAATTACCTCGTCCTTCTCGGCTGGTCGCCGAAGGAGGAACGCGAGATCTTCTCCCTCGCCGAACTCGTCGAGCGCTTCGACCTCGCCCAGGTCAATCACAGCAACGCCCGCTTCGACATGGAGAAATGCCGCTGGCTCAACGGCCAGTATCTCGCCGCCCTCGACGAGGCCGATTATCTCGCCGGAGCCGCCGCCTTCGCGCCCGAAGGAACGCCCGCCGAACTCCTCGGTCTCGTCCGCACGAAGATCCGCCGCTATTGCGAGATCCCCGATCACCTCCGCCCCGTCCTCGACGCCGATTTCCCGCTCGTCCCCGAGTTCGGAGCCAAGGTCGCCGCGAAGCCCGAATCCGCCGCCCATCTCGAAGCCCTCGCCGCCGCCTTCGCCGAAAGCACCGACTGGAGCGACGACGGCATCAAGGCCACCGTCGCCGAGACCGCCACCGCCCTCGGCGTCAAGATGGGCGCCCTCATGTTCCCCCTCCGCGTCGCGACCATGGGCACCGGCGAAGGCGTCGACCTCGTCCCCGCCCTCCGCCTCATCGGCCGCGAAGCCACCGTCGTCCGCATCCGAGCGCGAATCCCCGCCATCTTCCCCGCGAACTGATCGGCCCGATTCCGAATCACCGAATTCACGAATCAACCAATCAACGAATCCCCATGAAACCCTACTTCACCCTCGACGACCTCCATCACTGGGAACCCCTCGATCCCCCGGCCAAACTCGCCGTCTTCGGTGATCCCGTCGAGCACTCGCGCTCGCCCCAGCTCCACAATCCCGCCCTCAAGGCCTGCGGGATCGACGCCCAATACATCCGCCTCCACATCCGCCCCGACGAACTCAAGCCCGGCCTCGAAAAGGTGCGTGACCTCGGCTTCCTCGGCGTCAATTGCACCATTCCCCACAAGTTCGCCGCCCTCGAGGCCGTCGATGTCGTCGATGACCTCGCCCGCCGCCTCGGCGCGGTGAACACCATCGTCTTCGAGGACGGGAAAATGCTCGGCTTCAACAGCGACGGCCCCGGCTTCCTCCGTGCCCTCCGCGAGGAATTCTCGATCGACGCCCACGACCTCCGCATCCTCGTCCTCGGGGCCGGCGGCGGCGCGGGCCGGGCCGTGGCCACCCAATGCGCCATCGAGCATTGCGAGCGCCTCGTCCTCGTCAACCGCAGCCACGAGAAATCCCTCCTCCTCGCCCACCAGCTCGCCCCCTACTTCGCCGACGACCGCCTCGCCGGCGCCGTCGAGCGCCTCCAGGCCGTGCCCTGGGAGGAGAAAGCCCTCGCCGAGCAGTTGGAGAATACCGACCTCATCATCAACGCCACCTCCCTCGGCATGAAGCGCGTCGATCCCGACCTCCTGCCGAGCCATCTCCTCCAACCCCACCATCTCGTCTACGACATGGTCTACAGCCCACCGAAGACGCGCCTCCTCGCCGAGGCAGCCGCCAATGGCGCCCGCACCGCCAACGGCCTCTCCATGCTCCTCTATCAGGGCGCCATCTCCTTCGAGCACTGGTTCAACCGCGACGCTCCCGTCGAAGCCATGCGGAAAGGCCTTCTCGCCTCTCTTTAGGAACGCGCATTCCTCAAATGCAGGGACACTCGCCAAACGTTGTCTCGGGATACGCTTTGAAAAAGGCGCGTATTTTGCGCAAGAAAATCGTGGAAGCGGAAATCGATTCCCGCTAGGATGGCGACCGATGCCTCAAGAGCGGAAGACTGTTTTGCTCCTCCCTCCTCTTACCAACCCCACACGAATACCACCATGCCCATCATTGAAACAAACGGAATAAAAATGGCCTACGAGGAGCGCGGTTCCGGAGACCCGCTGATCATGATCATGGGAATCACCGCCGGAGGCGCGGTCTGGGAGGCACACGCGGATGACTGGTCGGAGCATTTCCGCTGCATCATGCCTGACAATCGCGGTGTCGGAGCAAGCGACAAGCCGGGCGGCGATTATTCGAGCGCGATGTTCGCCGACGATTACGCGGGGCTGATGGACGCGCTGGGGATCCCCCAGGCACGGGTCGTCGGTGTCTCGATGGGATCGATTATCGCGCAGCAATTATGCCTCCGCCATCCGGAGAAAGTAAAGAGCGCGGTGCTGATGTGCCCGTGGGCGCGCTGTGACCGCTATGCGACGTCGACTTTCGAACACATGAAGGTTTGCAAGGCGCGGCTCTCTCCCAAGGAATTCTTGGAATGGATCCAGCTCCTCATCTTCACGAAGCCCTTCTGGGACAACGACGAGGCCTACCAGGGAATGCTAGACGGAAGGGCGGACTTCGCCGTGAACCCGACTCCGCAGCCCCTGCATGGCGTCGAGGGACAGGCCGCCGCCTGTATCCATCACAACGTGCTCGACCAACTCGGCAACATTGCCCAACCCTGCCTCGTCATCGGCGGGAAGGACGATATCTTCACACCGCTCTGGATGGGCCAGGAAGTCGCGGCGGGGATCCCGAACTGCGAATCCCATTTCTATGAGAACGCCGGCCACGCCTTCCACTGGGAGTGCATGGACGACTTCAATCCCCGTGTCCGCGAGTGGTTGAAGGCACACTAGGCCCCGATCACCCATCCCCACTGAAACCCTAACACTCAACACTTACTACTCATGGCAATCAAATTTGGCTCCGAAGTCTACACCTGGTTCATGGACGGCTACGGCGAAGGGAACAAGAATAAGCTGGGCCACATGGCCAAGATCATCGCGAAGGCGGGCTTTACCGGCATCGAGCCCATGGTGCTCGAACCGTACGACACCTACTGGCTCGGCGACTACAAGGATCCTGCGAAACTCAAGGATGCGCTCGACGAGGCCGGCATCCAGCTGGCCGCTCTCGCCCTCATCTGCAAATGGGACCAGCCGGAGGAAACGGAATCCGAGCGTGCCTGCGCGGACTGGACGATCGAGACGCTCAAGCTCTTTCCGGGCGCGGCCCTTGGCACAGTGCCACTTCCCGATGGCCGCCACGACCTCCAGCAACGCCGCCTCAATCTGGTCAACAACATCAACCGCGTCTCACGCCGCGCTGCCGATGCCGGCCTGCAGTGCTCGTTCCATCCGAACAGCCCTCCGTCCTCCATCGTCCGCACCCAGTACGACTATGATGTCATCCTCTCCAGCCTTAACCCGAAGGTCACCGGTTGGACGCCGGACGTCGGTCACATCGCGCGCGGCGGGATGGACGTGATTGAGACGATGAACAAGTGGCAGCATTTGGTGAATCATATCCACTACAAGGATTTTTCCGGAAACGGTCCGGAGCCATGGGCACAGATGGGCACCGGCAAACTCGACTTCCACCGTATCACCGAGTGGCTCACCCTGCGGAACTACGACGGCTGGATCATCTGTGAGGATGAGTGCCACGACGCCATCGGTGATCCGGACGGAGTGACCCTCCAGAACGGAAAATGGTGCGCGGACAACCTTGTCCCGCTGACCGTCTGACCTTCCCCCAAATACGGAGTCCCACCGCTCCCGCACCACAACAGGAACCCCGTCCCGCCGTCCACCGGCGGGACGGGGTTTTCCGTCCCTGGAGCGGAGTGCCCCACAGATTTCCCTACCTGCGGCCCCTGAAAACGGAGTCACTGGCTGGTGCCAGCTACTCCGTATACTCGGGCTCGTGATCCGGCTCGCGGTAGCGGAGGAGTTTGGCGACCAGACCGGTCCAACCGGTCTGGTGGCTTGCGCCAACGCCGCGGCCAATGTCGCCGTGGAAATACTCGTAGAAAAGGAGGTTGTCGCGGAAGTGGGGATCCGTCGCCATCTTCTCGCAGTGCGCGAAGACGGGACGGCGTCCGTTTTCGCCGACCCGGAAGATGGCAATGAGGCGATGCATGATCTCGTTCGCGGCCTCTTCGATGGTGACGAGGTTCCCGGATCCGGTCGGACATTCGACCTTGAAGTCGTCGCTGAAATAATGGTGGAATCGCTGGAGGGATTCAATGAGGAGGAAGTTGATCGGGAACCAGATCGGCCCGCGCCAGTTCGAGTTGCCACCGAACATGCCGCTATCGGATTCCGCGGGCTGGTAATCGACCGAGTGCTCCTGCCCGTCGGTGTTGAAGATGAAGGGATGCTCGGCGTGGTGGCGCGAAAGGGCCCGGATGCCGAAATCGGAGAGGAATTCCTTCTCGTCAAGCATCCGTGACAGCAGACGCTTGAAACGGTGGCCGCGCAGGAGGGAGAGGAGTCGACGCTCGCCACGACCGGGTTCCTTCCAGCGTGAAACGAGCGCCGCGAGCTCCGGACGATTGCGGAAGATCTCGTCCATGCGTTCGCGGAAACGCGGGGCATGGTCGAGCTGCGCCGGTTCAAGCGTCTCGACGGCGAAAAGGGGGATAAGCCCGACGATCGAGCGCACCTTGAGCCGTGTGCGGTGGCCGCCTATCTGGAGGACATCGTAGAAGAACTCATCCTCTTCGTCCCAGAGATTCACCTCCCCGTCGAACATCTTCGACATCGCCTGCGCGATATAAAGGAAGTGCTCGAAGAATTTCGAAGCCATGTCCTCGTAAACGGGATCCTCCTGCGCAAGCTCCAGGGCGATCTTCAGCATGTTCAGGCAATACATTGCCATCCACGCCGTGCCGTCGGTCTGGTCCAGCCGTCCTCCGCCGGGGAGCGGCTTGCTGCGGTCGAAAACCCCGATGTTGTCGAGCCCGAGGAAGCCCCCCTGGAAAATATTGTTGCCCTCGCTATCCTTGCGGTTCACCCACCATCCGAAATTCAGCAGCATCTTGTGAAAGACGCTCTCGAGGAAGAAGCGATCGCCTTTCCCTCCCCGCGCCTTCTGGTCGATCTTGTAGACCCTCCACGTTGCCCAGGCGTGGACGGGCGGGTTCGCGTCCTCGAAAGCCCATTCATAGGCCGGAATCTGCCCCATCGGATGCATGTAGCGGTCTTGCACGAAAAGGAGGAGCTGATCCTTGGCGAATTCGGGATCGACCATGGCCAGGGGGAGACAATGGAAAGCGAGGTCCCAAGCCGCGTACCAAGGATACTCCCATTTGTCGGGCATCGAAATGATGTCGTTGTTCGAGAGGTGCTGCCAGCGGTGGTTCCGGCCGTGCTTGCGGGCGGCGGGAGGAGTCGGCTGGGTTTCATCGCCCTCCAACCAGCGCCGGACATCGAATCCATAGTATTGCTTGCTCCACAGCATTCCCGCCAGCGACTGGCGCTGAATCATGCGTAATTCCTCATCATCGAGACGCCCGTGCACGGTCGCGAAAAAGGCGTCCGCCTCGGCACGCCGCCGTTCGATCGTTTCCCCGAAATGCGCGAACGGGGAACGCCGCTTCTCCCGTGTGAGGCAGTATTCGAAGATTTTCGACTCCCCAGGGTCGATCATGGCCGCCGTGACAAACGCCGCCTTGGTTCCCTCGGCCGCGGGATTCACGGCATCCTTCACTTCCCCTACAATATGCCGGTGAAACGCGTCCTTGAAATAACCCGGCGTCTCGGGAAGTCCGACGACCGCGGGATTCGTATCGTTTTCACAGAAGATCGCTCTCGCGCCCGCACGGCCATTGAGGTAATAGCTGCCCATAACCGGATGTTCGGCGTGGATCCGCCAGCGTCCCTCCATCGAAATTCGAGGTCGGGATCCATCACCATACCAGGACCAGGTATTGCGGAACCATAGCTGCGGGATGACGTGGAGTGTCGCGGGCTCCGGGCCACGATTGATTGCCGTCACCCGAACCAGAATGTCCTCCGGCCCCCCTTTCGCGTACTCGACATACACGTCGAAATACCGGTCATAGTCGAAGACGCCCGTATCGACCAGCTCATACTCGGGATCCTTCTTGGAGCGGCGGTAGGTTTCCTCCAGCAGTTCCTCGTAGGGAAAGGGCGCCTGGGGATACTTGTAGAGCATGCGCATCCACGAGTGCGTCGGCGTGTTGTCGAGATAGTAGTAGCATTCCTTCACGTCCTCGCCGTGATTACCCTGGTTTCCCGTGAGCCCGAAAAGCCGTTCCTTTAGAATTGAATCCTTCCCGTTCCAGAGGGCGATGGAAAAACAGAGCAATTGCTGGTCGTCGCAGATGCCCGCAAGACCGTCCTCCCCCCATCGATAGGCCCGTCCGCGTGCCTGGTCATGGGTGAAACTTTCCCAAGCACTCCCGTCCTCGCTGTAGTCCTCGCGCACCGTTCCCCACTGCCGCTCCGATAGATAGCACCCCCATTTTCGCCACGGGACGCCTTTGGCAATCTCTCGGAGTCGGCCGTGCTCGATGGATTCAGGTGCTTCGCTCATCAGTTTCTGGGGTTTACGCATCTACCGCAGGAGCCGCGCCATGTCACGAACGAACTTGAATGACATCCGGGTGCGACCGGATTGAATGCGGCGCTTCTTCCTAACGCTCACGAAAAAACCCCGGACGCCTGCAGGCGCCCGGGGTTCTCCGGAAAACGACGATCAACGATGAACGCGCCGATCAGCCTTCGCCGGGACGGTACTCCTCCGCCTCGCGGAATGCCTGCTCGAGACCGACGAGGTCGGCGCTGGGACGAAGGGCCTCGAAGGCCTGGGTCTCCTTCTTGAGCTGATCCTCGCTGTAGTTCGCGGCCTTGATCGAGAGACCGATCCGACGCTCGACCTTGTCCACCTTGATGACGCGGGCCTCGACCTCGTCGCCGATCTTGAGGACGTCCTTCACGCGGCTGACATGCTCCTCGCTGAGCTGCGAGATGTGGACCAGACCATCGATCTCGTCCTCGAGCTGGATGAAGGCGCCGAAGGCGGCGATCTTCGCGACCGTGCCCTTGACCAGGTCGCCGACCTTGAAACGGCCGTCGATCTGCGACCACGGATCGCCCTCGAGTTGCTTCAACCCAAGGCTGATGCGCTGGTTCGTCTTGTCGATATCGATAACCATGGCCTCGACATCCTCGCCCTTCTTCAGCATTTCGCTCGGATGGTTGACCTTGCGCGTCCAGCTCAGGTCGGACACGTGCACCATGCCGTCGATGCCGTCCTCCAGCTCCACAAAGGCGCCGTAGGCGGTGAGGTTGCGCACCTTGCCCTTGATCGAGCTTCCAATCGGGTAACGGCTCTCGATCTCGTCCCATGGGTTCGTCTCAAGCTGACGCACGCCGAGGGAGATCTTCTGCTCGTCGGTATTGACGCCCAACACAACGGCCTGGAGTTCCTGGCCAAGGGTGAGGACATCCGACGGCCGCGTGATGCGCTTCGTCCAGGAAAGCTCGGAGACGTGAATGAGACCCTCCACCCCTTCCTCGACTTCGACAAAGGCGCCGTACGGAACGAGTTTGGTGATTTTTCCGGCCACTGTCTGTCCGACGGGGTAACGGCTTTCGATGTTTTCCCAGGGATTCTTGAGGAGTTGCTTGATGCCGAGGGACACACGCTCTTTCTCGCGGTTGACCTCGAGGATCTGCACGCGGAGCGGCTGACCGATGGTGAGCATCTCACTCGGATGGTTGATCCGGCCCCAGCTCATATCGGTGATGTGGAGCAGACCGTCCATGCCATTGAGATCGACGAACGCACCGAAGTCGGTGAGATTCTTGACCACGCCGTCGACCTGATCGCCCTCGTTGACCGTAAGAAGGAATTGCTGGCGCTGTTCGGCACGTTCCTGTTCGATGACCTCGCGGCGGCTGATGACAACGTTCTTCCGGTCGTCGTTGACCTTGACGATCTTGAATTCGTAGACGTTCCCGACGTATTCGGTGAGATCCTTCGGGGGAATGATGTCGATCTGCGAGCCGGGGAGGAAGGCCTCGACGCCGACGTTGACCATGAGTCCGCCCTTGACGACGGCCTTGACCTTGCCTTTCACGAGTCCGCCGTCATGGAAGACCTTGACGATCTTGTCCCAGTTCTGCTTGTGGGCGGCCTTTTCCTTGGAAAGGATGACCATCCCATCTTCGTTCTCGAGTTTCTCGAGCAGCACCTCGACCTCGTCACCGAGTTCGATGTCGTCATCCTCGAATTCGGATGCGGGAATCGCGCCTTCCGATTTGTAGCCGATGTCCACGAGGACAACCTGTTGCTGGATTTCAAGGATGCGACCCTTGACGATCGAACCTTCGCGGAATTCGCGGAATGATTGATCGATGAGAGCAAGTAAGCTTTCTGTGCTCATAATGTTGGTTTAATGGTTGGGTTGTTCGGTTAACCGTTGACTTTCAGTGCCCCAGACACCGTGATCCGATGGGGCGCCTTAGGATCGCGGCGGGTTTAGCGAGTCGGGACTCTACCCCTTTAGAAGACGAACGCAAGCGCCCTCCGCGAATTCGTTTCCCCCTGAAACTGAGAGGTTGCGACCGTCAAGCGGGAGAATCCCGCGCGGAGTCCTTGCCGTTCGGCCCAAACCGCGCGTAACGTCGGCGGAATCGGCCAGCATCGGCCAGCCGCACGCAGTAATTCCCAGAACCCTTGGACAAGCAACGCCCCACTTTTCCCCTCCCACCGGAAGCGATCCGCAACGAGAAGATCCGCGCCTTCCTGACCTCGAAACAGGTCTGGATTCCTTTTCTCGTTCTCGTGGCAGCGGGGATCTATGGCGACACTCCTGTCTGGGCCCTCGTTCCGCTGCTCGGCCTTGCCTTCTTCGTCCTCGCCCTCGTCTGGCAGGCCCACTCGGGTCGGCTGCTGGGGAAGATCACCGAGCGCATCGTCGCCAAAAGCAACCGCACGCAGGATGCTTCCCTGGTCGCGCGCATCCGCGCACTCTCGGAGGGCGGCGAGGATGGCTACGCGGTCACGCTCGGGAAATTCCTCGAGGCAAAACAGGCCATCGAGGCCGGCCTCCATCCGGGCGGGAAACCGACCACCCCCGGCGGAGAGGACATCGAGAAACGCGTCGACGCCATCAGCTTCGGCGTGGCCGACTCGTTCGATGCCGTCCTTGAGCTGGAAAAACAGATCCGTGCCCTCGAACCGGGCCGCCGCGAGGATCTCCGACTCCTCCGCGCCCGCCAGAAGGAGCACCTCACACGAATCATCGACGCCTACAAGGTGGTGAAATCGGCACTTTCCGAGCTTGACCTCCTCGCCCGGAGCCCCCGTCCCG
This sequence comes from Verrucomicrobiales bacterium, assembly GCA_024641425.1. Taxonomy (GTDB): domain Bacteria; phylum Verrucomicrobiota; class Verrucomicrobiia; order Verrucomicrobiales; family DEV007; genus JAHEDC01. The sequence continues at coordinate 9,675 of JAHEDC010000090.1, forward strand.
AGTCCTCGAATGGCGACGCGACTCTTCCGGAGGGGAACGAACTCGACGCCGAGGTCGCCGGACTGAGGGAGGAAATCCGCATTGCGGTGGAAGGACGCCTCCGGGCCACGCGGGATATTCCGTAATCGCGAAGACTCACCACCGCCAGCTTCCCTCCCCCATGACACGGATATCCCGCCGCTGGAAACGCGCGTAAGCGAATGCGCAGAGGAGAATGGCGGCAGCGAGTTGCCCGAGGAAACCGGGCCAGCCGAAGTCGTCGAGGGCCATCCCGCCCCGGTAATAATGGAGGGGCAGGGATTTCGCCAACGGAAGCAGCGCCGGCTCGACAGCCGCGAGGATTACGATGAAGAAATTCCCCACAAGCACGAGCCCGGCCGCGCCCGCCGCAAGGAGCCGCGACGGCAGGACCATCGCGAGCGCGAGGGAAAGCATCTCGAAAAAGAGCAACGGGGCAATGGTGTTCGCGAAGGGAAGCAGTGATGCGCCGAATCCGATATCCATTCCTGATCCCGGAAGCGCCAGGTAGAGTCCGATCCAACAAATCGCAAGCATCATCAGGGTCGCGAGGACGAGCGCCAGGAGCCGCCCGAAGAAAACGCGCGCCCTGGAAACCGGATAGGCCATCAGGAGATCGAGCCGCCCCCGCTCCTCGTCTGCAGCAAAAAGTCCCGCGCCCGCCTGCACGCAGTAAATGCCAAGCAGGACGGGCACGACAGCGAAGAATTTCACGTGCAACCACCCTCCCGGCGTCGCGATCACTTTCGCCTCCCCCGCGATCGCGACCAGAATCGGCGGCATTCCGGCCATGAGTTGCTCCACCGCGGCCATCCTTTCCAGAATCGTCGAATACAGGCGGACGGTGACGACCGCGATGATGGCGAGGGCAAGGCCCCACCCGATGATGGCTAGCCGGAATCGACGCAGCATGTAGCGGACGGTCGCGTTCAAGCCGTGCCCTCCTTTCCCGCTTCCGCGTAGTAGGTAAGGAAGATTTCCTCCAGCGACGGGCGCTCCGTTTCCATCGCGCGTACCCGATGCCCTGCGAGCGCCTTGAGCAAAACGTCCATGTCGCCGTCGACCCGCACGACCAGATCACGCCCCTCGCGGCTCTCCAATACCTGCACGCCCTCGAGCGCATCGAGTTCCCCCGTATTGATCGCCGAGGCAAGGCTCAACCGTACCCGGACGAAGCCCCGGCCGGAAAGCGCCGCCGTCCCGCCCGTCTCGACGATCTCCCCGGCACGGACAATGGCGACTCGGTCGCTGATGTCCTCGACCTCGCTCAGGACGTGCGAGGAAAAGAAAACCGTCGCCCCGGCGTCCCGTGCCTCGCGGGCCAAGGCGAGCACCTCGCGTTGCATGAGCGGATCGAGGCCGCTTGTCGGCTCGTCGAGCAGGAGCAATTCCGGCGCGTGCATCAGGGCTTGGATCACCCCGACCTTCTGCTTGTTTCCCTTCGAGAAATTCCGGATCGGCTTCCCGGTATCCAGTCGCAGCCGCTCCGCCATCGCGTCGACCCGCTTCCAGTCCGTGCCGCCCCCGCGCAGCCGGTCGAAAAGCCGGAAGACCTCGCGGGAGGAGAAATTGTCGTCCAGCACCAGTTCACCTGGCAAATAGCCGCAGCGACGGCGCACCTCTACGGCTTCCCGCCGGGGATCCAGTCCAAGCACGCGCACCTCGCCAACGCTCGGGCGGATGAGATCGAGGAGACAACGGATCGCGGTCGTCTTTCCCGCCCCGTTCGGCCCGAGGAAGCCAAAGATTTCCCCGCGCTTCACATCGAGATCGATCCCGCGCAGCGCCGGAAAGCGTCCGTAGGACTTGGCGAGCCCGCGCAGGGAAATGGCGGACTCAGGCACGACCGTCAGAGGGAGGGACAAGCTTAGGGCAACTCCTTGATCCGCACGTTGCGGAAC
>JAHEDC010000090.1:11603-15555 GCA_024641425.1 Verrucomicrobiales bacterium
CGCGCAGGGCGGGAAAACGCCCGTAGGACTTAGCGAGCCCGCGTAGGGAAATGGCGGACTCGGACACAACCGTCAGCAGCGGGACTGAATTAGGGCAACTCCTTGATCCGCACGTTGCGGAACCAAACCGGCGCGCCAGCGTGCTTGCCCTGGAGCCCGATGCGGCCGTCCAGTTTCAGCTCCGCGAAGGGCGTGCTCAGCCAGGCCGGGATCTCGGTGCCGTCCGGATTCGTCTTCGCCGACGTCCATTTCGACATATCCATTTCCGTCACCTTCTCGCCATTGAGCACCACCGTGATCAACTTCCCCTTGCACGTAATCGTGTAGCGGTTCCACTCCCCCGGCTTCTTCACCATGCTCTTCGTCGGTTCCAGATGCCCGAAGATGGCGGCACACTGCCACTTCTTGTCGGCCTTCCCCCATTCGTCGGAATGGTCGTCCGCAATCTGGATCTCGACCGAATTCGGAATCCAGTTTTTCATGTCGCTGCAATGGACCACGACCCCGCTGTTCGTCCCGTCGGCGGTCTTGAACTCCAGGTCGAGGATGAAATCGCGGTAATCCTTCTTCGTCCAGATCGCCTCATCCTCGGAGGCCGTCAGCACGCCTTCCTCGATCGTCCACACGCCCTCCTTGAACTCGGCTTCGGCCAAATCGGCGAAGAGCGCCGTCCATTCGCGGGTATCGGGATGGGCCTCCGCCGCCTTGTCCTCGGCAAGGATGCGAGTTGAAAGTGAGCTGAGGAGGCAAAGGACGAGCGCGGTTTTCATGCTCTCGATCCTAGCGGAGAAAGGTCGCGATTCAACCGAATTTCGGGGCTACCCCTCCACTCTCCGCCACGACCCGCCCGGCACGAAGTCCACGGCGAACGGAACAAAGTTATCCGCCCCTAACTGCCAACGCCACCTTTTCGAGCCCCGTTGGCCCCCAAATCCCGGATCGTGAACAGCCCGGCCTCGCTGCAATCCCTTAGCTTTCGCGCCCCACTCGTCCGCCGCGCTCCGAACTCCGCTTTCGCCACCTCGAAATACTCGTTCACGAAGGCCTTCGACCCCATCACCAGACCTTCCGTGAAATGCCGCACCCGGCAGCGCAGCAATTGCGCCACCGTCAGTTTTCCTCCGTCTCTCACGATCTTCTCCACCTCCGCCTGCGTGAATCCACCCTTTCCCGATGCCGTCTCGTCCCCCGCCCCGAACAACAGCTTCCGATACTCCCCCTGCACCCGCTTCCATTCCCGCTTCGCCGCCGCAGGGCCTCCTCCCGTCGCCCCTTCCCCGTTGACCTTCCCTTCCCCATCCCTGCTGAACGTTGACCCTTGACCATCTCCCCCTTCCCCCATCACCGCCGCCATCGCTCTCCTCGCCCGTTCCCGCGCCTCCTTCTTCCGCGCTCCCAGCGCCTCCGCATACCCGCACCAGCGGTAATCCTTCGGATCACTTACGATCCCCGCCCGCACCGCGTTCAGGTCGATATAGGCCGCGACCTTCATGAGGGTCTCCGGATTCCCCTCCACCAGCACCGCCTTGAAGCGCGACTCCCACAGTGTCCCTACCCGTTCATGCGCCTTGTTGAACCAGATCGTGAACCGCTGCTTGAGCGTCTTCATGAATTCGCTCAAATCCAGCATCCGGTCCAAAAACCGCCGCCGGTAGTCCAGTGCCATCGCCTCGCCGACGGCCCCACCGGGAGTCGTCAGCAAGGAACGGAACGTCCCTCGGATCATCTCCAGTTCCTCACCGGAATACAGCGCCTCCATCCGCCACCAGAATTCGCCCTCCTCCAGATCAAACCCTGCCGGCCTTTCAGGAACCTCCAGCAGAAGATGGAAATGATTCGAAAGAATCGTCCACGCCAGCACCCGCACCCCCGAAAACGCCTCCGCCGCACGCATCAGTTTCGAGAATTCCTCCCGCTCGTCTTCCCCGAAAACGAAATTCCGATCCACCACTCGCGAAATGCAGTGAAAAACCTGCCGCTCCGAAGCCCCTCCCTCGGAAAACGCAGTGCGGACAATCAACGAACGTGGCTTAGGCATGGATCAATCCTGGCGCGCCCCCGAAATACCGCAAGCCTTTTCTTATTATTTGCCTGTCTTTTTATTTGTCTTGAGCGTCGGGGCGGCTACGAGGAGAAGACGCCGAAGAGATACTGGAGTTCCGCCTCCACCGCCTCCTCACTCTCGTCGTCGAGGGTCAAGGCAATCTCCTCTTTCAGAAGGCGGCGGTAGCGTTTGCGGAGGCGGTGAATGGCCACGCCAACGGCACTCTCGCTCATGCCCAGTTCGGTTCCGAGATCCTGGTGGCGCGGACCGCCCCGCTTCAATCCGATGACATCCTTGAGCCCTTCGAAAAGAGCGCCCTTTCCCTCGGAGACGTAGACGCTCTCAAGTCGCTCCATGGTTCGCTCAAGGAGATGCAGTCCCCATTGCCGGTCGAAGAGCCGGTCGGGCGAATCCTCGTCCGAAACTTGCTGTGAGATCCGCCGTTCGGCGTCCTCGTAGTCGAGCGAGAGGACGGTGGCACCCCCGCCTCGCTTCTGCGCTTTCGCCTTCTCCCACTCGCTGCGCAGGTAGTTCTTGGTGGCGACCCTGAGGAAGGATCGCAGCCTGCCCTTCTCCGCCGCCACCTTCGCAAAGGCCTGCTTGTCGAGCAGGCTGCTCAGGACATTCTGGGTGAGATCTTCGGCATCGGAGGGCGACAGCCCCTGGCCGCGGGCAAAGCCGTAAATCGGCAGCCAATACGTGCGACAGATCTGTTCGAGCGCGCGATGCCGCAGCGCACTGTCATCGTCCTGTGCCTCAAGGATGACGCTCCAGCGGGTGTTGGGGAATTCGTGTTCAGCGGACATGGAGCGGATGTAGACGCAGGGTGAAAGATCGAGAACTCAATCCTGCAGCAAACCATCCACCGTGCAATCCAAATGGGCACGGTGGATGGTTGGTGATTCTCCCGCAGGGTTCAATATTCCGGTAGAGTGTTGAGGATGGTGGCAGGCTGGACTACGGTTGCTCAACAAGACGCGGCGTGAGGATGAAGCCTGACCCGATGTCGTTAGAGATCGTGCCTGTGATGATTCCGTAGCCAATCTCCGGATCGATCGCCTCGGTGATGCGCACGGATTTGAATCCAGTGGCGGCGAGGAAGGCCTCGACCTCGGCCGGCACGCCCACCACCAAGTCATCGACATCGAAGAGACCATCGTCAGGATCGAGCAGCCACAATTCCTCGGCGGAGCCCCATGTGCCGCCCCAGGCCTGGTAGCCGCCCAAGACTTGCCCGGCTTCATTCACATCCAGGGCGCAGGCGGCGGCCGCGTAGCCAAAAGCGTTCGCTTGCGCGCCTCCGACCGGCAGGCGGGCATCCAGTTCGCTCCAGGTCGCGGAATCCGCCGCGATGAAGCCGGCTGTGGTGTCTGCCACCCGGAGGTAATCACGACTGGTCCGATAACTGATCCTGGAAACCTCGGTTTCAAAGCAACCGAACACGTCTCCGGCATTGTTGAGCCCACCCCAGGACAAGACCCGCGGATCTACCCATGAAGCGGCGTAGTCACCGAGATCCTTGAACTCGCCGATTCCGGTCGCCACGTCGAAGGTGAGGAGACCTGATCCCGCGAATCTGGGGCGCGTGTATGGCTCACCGTAAAGATCCCAATAGACTAAGGAGATTTGCAGGTTGTCGTTGATGCCGGTAGGGATGTACTCGTAAGCCCCTGATAACCAGCTAAAGATCAGGCCGGGGGATCGCACGTAGAGCTGCAGGGTGACGATATCTCCATCAAAAGACCACCAAGTGACGTCCCCACGCTCGTTCATAAAGACAAGTGCCATTAGGATTGGAAATCCTTCTTGGATAGGGCCGAACGCCTCGAGCGAATCGGGATCGAAGAGGTTGGCCAGAAAGAGTTGCTCCTCTTCCGTTTGGTCGTTGCGGAGGACTCCGCACACCAG
>JAHEDC010000091.1 GCA_024641425.1 Verrucomicrobiales bacterium
GTGGAGCCATGCACGGGCTTGCAAACGGCGAAATCCGGGGCAACGCGGAGGACATGGATGTTTTCCAATCCTTCCAAGGCCCCGACACTGCCTACCCCGACGGTTTGATTACGGACGAGGCTCTGCTCGAGCTCGATCAATTGCCAATGGACGAGAAGCCGTTCTTCCTCGCCGTGGGCATCATTCGCCCGCATCTTCCCTTCGGTGCCCCGGCACAGTACATGGAACCTTACCGCGATGCCGTCCTCCCTCCCACACCGCATCCCGACAAACCAGGCGGAAAAACGACCTGGCACAGTTCCCGCGAATTCATGAACTACAATCGATGGGGCAAGAATCCAAATTCCGACCCGGCCTTCGCCCTCGAAGTGCGCAAACACTATGCCGCTTGCGTCACTTATGCCGACGCCATGGTTGGTCGCATCCTCGCTAAACTGGACGCTCTCGGCCAGCGGGAGAATACCATCATTGTCCTCTGGGGAGACCACGGATGGCACTTGGGCGAACATGCCATCTGGGGAAAGCACGCCCTTTTCGAGGAATCCCTCCGCTCCCCTTTCGTCATCTCCTACCCAGGCATCCCGGATCCTGACATGGCCACACCCGCCATCGTGGCCAGCATTGACCTCTTTCCGACCCTCTGTGATCTGGTCAGGCTTCCGAAACCCGATTCGCTCGCCGGCACTTCCCTTCTCCCACTCCTTGAGGATCCCACCGCCGAGGGCCACGTCGCGGTTTCCTACACCGGCGGCGCCCGAACCCTACGCACGGCCACCCACAGGCTCATCGCCCACAAGGATGGCACCCTCGAACTCTACGATCACCGCACCCCCGATGCCGAAACCCGAAACCTAGCCGCATCCGAACCGGAAACAGCGAAGGTCCTCGCCGCACAACTTGAAGCGGAGTTGAGATAGCCAGTCATGGGCGAGTGGAACCGACTTCGAACTTGTGAAATAGTAATCCTTCGCATGCACTAGGCCAGCATGAAAACCTTCCTGATCGGTATCCTCCTCGTTGTTTCCGCACTCACGCTTTTCGCCGAGCGCGACCCGATCTCCCTCACGCACGGGCCGATGCTCGGCCACGTCACCGCCGACTCCATCCGGGTTTGGGGCCGCACTTCCGATCCGGGCGAGTTCATCGTTCGATTCGGCCCCAGCCCCGAAACCCTAACCGAGCGCAGCGCTCCCGCAAGGACTACGCTGGACTACGACAACACCGCATCGATCACCTTGACGGGGCTCGCCCCCGACACACGCTACCACTACCAACTCCAGGTCAACGACCGCCCGCACGGTCTACCCGCCTCTTTCCGCACCCTTCCCGACCCGAATCAGACCCGCAACGCCGAGCACAACCCCCGGGGATTGTTCAACTTCCGCTTCGAAGTCGGCTCCTGCGCCAACCAGAACCCGCTCCACGGCGTCGGTCATCGACTGCCGACCTACGAGAATCTGAATCGCGACTGGGCGGAAAAAGTCCATTTCCACATCATGAACGGCGACTGGCTCTACGAGGAGTTACGCGAGTTTCCGCCCGAGGCCTGGCGGCTCGCGCAGGGAGTCGATGCCTTCCCCCGTTCGGTCGCGGTCATGCCCGCCATCGTCGGCGTCTGGGAAAACTACAAACTGTATCTCTCTCGCGGTGTCGAGTTGGCGGAGTGGCACCGGAACGTTCCGAGTTATTTCACCTTCGACGACCACGAACTGGTCAATGACATCTGGGGCACGGGCACGCTCGGGATGCGCCACCGCCGCACCCTTTTCCGCGATATTGGAACCCAGGCTTGGTACGACTACCTCGGGTGGGCGAACCCCGTCGAACACGACCAGTCGGTTCATTTCGGGCGCGCGACGATGCGCGAAGGCAGCGATCTCCTCGTCGATACCCGCGCCGACTTCACCGCCCGTCCCCTCGAAACGATGCTGAACCTTCACATCCACTGGGGAACCAAGGAGGCCGGCACGAACGACATGCGCTATGACAACGACGACGGCCACCAGAACGCCTATGTCTACGGCATCGAGAAAGTCATCGACAGGCATACCCTTCAACTCCATATGCCGGCCAAAGTGACTGACGAAGTCAGCTACTCCATCGGGCGCAGCAGTTATGGAAAATTCCGCGTCGCGAACTGCGAATTCTATCTCCTCGACACCCGCGGGGCGCGGGACATGCACGATGTCCGCGAGCGGGACAAACCCGGTCTTTCCATGCTCGGCCGGCAGCAGCGCGAATGGTTGATTCGCTCGATGAAGGCCAGTGACGCCGATTTCTTCTTCCTGACTTCTTCGGTGCCCTTCATGATTCCGCACAGCGGCGCTGGCGGCTTCGAGTCCGACGCCGCGAACAAGGAAGAGGCCTGGACCGGATTCTTCGAAGAGCGCGAGGCCCTCATCGCCGAGTGGGAAACCCTCGGCAAGAAGGTGTTCGTGATGACCGGAGACCTGCACAATAGTTTCGCCATCAAGGTTACTGAGAATGTTTGGGAATTTTGCTGCGGCCCCCACAACAGCGTCAACCACGTTCCGAAATTCGACGAGAGCGATCGCCCGGCGACCGGCAAGTGGAAGTTCGGCCCGCGCGAGTGCGATATCCGGTGGAGCAGTTACATCCTGCCCGATGTCCCCAGACTCGAGCGCCTTTATCCCCATTACTGTGTCGTCCAGGTCAATAACGTCTTCAATATGCCGCTGAAGCTCGGCGACACCCGCTGGGTTTCCTACCCGCATCCCCAGGTGATCTTTCAGTACTTCGACGGCCGGACGGGCGAGCTCGCCTATTCTGAGACGATTTCGGTCGCCCATTGATACCGACCCCAATATGAGCAACACTTTCACATTCCATCCCATCCGATTCTTTGTCCTCTCGATTCTCCTTGTCGTTCCGGGAGCGGCGGATGAATCGAAGTGGCGCGGTCCGCTTGGCACCGGTGCCTATCCCGATGAGACTTCCTGGAGCTTCGAATGGCCTGCGGAAGGCCCGAAGGAACTCTGGCGAGTCGAGGTCGGGCTCGGCTATTCCGGAATCGCGGTAAGCGACGGAAGGGCTTACACCGTCGGTAACATCAAGGGCGAGGACATCATCTTCTGCCTCAACGCCAACACCGGCGAGGTCGTGTGGAAGACCGGGTATCCTCAGGAACTGGTTCCCGTTTACAATCCCGGCGGCCCGAACGCGCCGCCCGCCATCGACGGACAGTGGCTGTATATTCTCAGCAAACAGGGACTTCTCAGTTCCTTCGATAAGACCGACGGCACTCTCCGCTGGCGCGTCGATCTCCTCGCCGAAGCCGATGCGAAGATGCCCACCTGGGGCTTCGCTTCCTGCCCGATCATCGTCGGCGACAGCCTATTCCTCAACGCGAATGAACACGGTATCGCCCTCGACAAGAATACGGGAAAGATCCTCTGGAACTCACCCTCCGACACGTGCGGCTATGCCGCGCCCGTTCCCATGATCTGCCGCGACGAATCCGCACTCGCCGTTCTCGGCACCCGCACCCTTTTCGTTGTCCGCCAGTCCGACGGCACACCCCTCTGGCAGGTCGACTGGCCGACCAAGATGGGCGAGAACTCCGCCGACCCCATCCCCTTTGAGAACAAACTCTACCTTTCAAGCTGGTGGGGCATGGGCGCGGCCGTCTTCGATCCTAACAATGATTCCGAGGAACCCTTGTGGCGGAATTCCGAATTCCAGAACCACATTTCCTCCCCCGTTCTCCACGAAGGCTTCTTTTACGGTTTCGACGGTCCCGTCCACCGGAAGACCGAGCCCGGCGCCCTCCGCTGCGTTGATGCGAAGAACGGAAAAACCGTCTGGACAATGGAAGGGCTCAAGGGATCCCTCATCGTCGCGCACGAGAGACTCGTCATCCTCACGAACGACGGTCAACTTCTCGTCGCCGACGCTACACCGACCGGCTACAAGGAGCGGGCGCGCGCCAACGGCCTCGGCAAACGCACCTGGCATCCACCCGTTCTGCATCAAGGCCGCGTCTACATCCGGGATGCCGATGGCGCCGCGATGTGCCTCGACCTCCGGTAGGTGCGGGTCTCAGGGTCCGCCTCGCCCGCTTTCGCAGGGACTAATTCTTCTCCTTTCGGATCGCAACCTCGCCACGATTGCCTTAAAATAGGGAATGCACCGCTCTTTTCGCTTCTCCCGCCTCCGTATAAGGGGAGCCGCCCTTCTCGCCATCGGCTTTCATTTCGTTCCGCTTGAAGGCATCGCGGAAGAACCCGGCCGCCTCGAAATCGAGCGCAAGGTAACCCACGGCTACGCCACCAATAACGGAGTGCGCATCCATTACGCACGGCTCGGCGAGGGTCCACTGGTCGTAATGATTCACGGTTTTCCCGACTTCTGGCTGACGTGGCGCCACCAGATGGAGGCGCTGGCCATCGATTACGAAGTCGTGGCCGTCGACCAGCGAGGGTACAATCTGAGCGACCGTCCCGAGGGAGAGGAAAACTACGATGTGAGTCTGCTGGTTGCGGACGTGGCGGCGGTCATCCGGGAACGAAAGCGCGAGCGGGCTATCATCATCGGCCATGACTGGGGCGGAATGGTGGCCTGGACCTTTGCGATGTCCGAGCCGGAGATGACCGAGAAACTCGTCATCCTGAACCTGCCACATCCCCGTGGCCTTCGGCGTGAGTTGGCAAACAATTCGGTGCAGCAAAGGAACAGCGCGTATGCGCGACACTTCCAGGAGGACGGCGCGCATACCAAACTGACGCCGGAGAATCTGGCCGCATGGGTAACGGATCCCGCGGCGCGCGCCCGCTATGTCGAGGCCTTCGGTCGCTCGGATTTCGAGGCGATGTTGAATTACTATCGCCGGAATTACCCCCGCGAACCCTACACCGAGGACACCTCCCCTCTCGTGAAGGTTCAATGCCCGGTGCTTATGATTCACGGGCTGAAGGACACCGCGCTCGGCCAGGCGGCCCTAAACGGTAACTGGCAATATGTCGAACAGGACATGACCCTGGTGACCCTCCCGAATGCGGGCCATTTCGTTCAGCAGGATGCCCCGGAAATGGTGACCCGAAGTATCCGCTCGTGGTTGACCCGTTAGATCATCCTCGGAGAAAAAGGAGATTACAAAAACCCGCGACAATCAGGGTTGTCTATCGCGGTTCGCGGCTGCATTTTGGGAGATCAACGTGAATGCTCCCTCCGAATTCCGCCCACCCATGACGATGGCGATCATCGGGAAAGGCGTCGCCGCGATCATCGTAAGAACGAGTCGGCTGCTCGCGTGGCTTTATTACTCGACGATCCGCATCTCGGGCCGCGAAAGGATTCCCAAGAGCGGGCCCGTCCTCTTCGTCGCCAATCACGCGAACTCGATCTTCGATCCCATTGTTCTCGAGCTGACCGTCAGGCGCAAGATTCGCTTCCTTGCGAAGGCAACGCTTTTCAAGCTTCCGGTCTTCGGGTCGATCTTGCACTGGTTGGGAATGATTCCCGTGCATCGCGCGAAGGACGATAAGTCGGCGGTCAAGAAGAGCATCGAAAGCCTGCGACTGGCGGCGGTAGCTCTTGCCGATAACGAAGCAGTGGGGATCTTCCCCGAAGGCAAATGCCATGACAATCGCTCGCTCGAATCCGTCTTCGCCGGAACCGCGCGCATTATCCTCCAGGCCCTGGAGGCGGGTTCCGAGGAACTCAAGATCGTCCCCATCGGTATCAATTACGACAATAAGCAACTCTTTCGGAGCGCCGTCTGGGTCCAGGTGGGCGAACCCTTGGACGCGCGGGCATTCGTTGACGCCCAGGGAGGTGGCGGCGCGGCGGCGCGGCGGGCCCTGACCGTGGAGATCGGAGAGCGCCTGAAACGCGTGATCATCCATCTCGATGCGCCGGAATGGGAGCCGTTTCTCGAAGATCTGGAGATACTCGACCCGGCCCTTGAGGCTTCCGAAGGCCATGCCATTTTTTCCCTCCGGCAGCGAAAGGTTGTGGCGGACAGTGTGAACCATTTCCGAAAAACGCGGCCGGAGAGTGTGTCGAGCCTTGGGCGGGCGCTCTCGGTGCATCGCATGAAACTCAATGCGCAGGGCCTCCAGGTCCGCTCCGACATTCTCCAGCACCGGGGATGGCGCCGTTTTCCCCGATTGCTTTTGAATACAATACGGCTGGCCTTCGGGTTCCTCCCTCTCGTAGCGGGAACCTTGCAGAACGGGGTGCCGTTCCTCATCGAACGCGCCATCGTCAGATTCCTGCCCCATTCCGGCCTGTCGACGATCGCCCTCTCGCGGATCGCCATTGGCTTCCCCGTGTTTCTTCTCTGGTATGGGTTGGTGTGGTGGTGGATGTCGATCTACTTCCTGCCATGGGTGGCATGGGGTTGGGCCCTGGCGACTCCGTTCGCCGGACTCTTCGCGCTTGGACACTGGCGATCCGCCCGGGAAGTAGCCCGCTCGTGGTGGATCGAGATCCGGATGCTCTTCAATCGACGCTCCCTCGCCAAACTACGTGCCATGCAGGACAAATTGCACGGGCGAATCCGCGTCCTTAGCGACGCCTACGCCGACTCCCGGCCTACGATTGAACCGAAACGAATTCCCCTCTACAAACGTCCGGCCCTGCGCCATGCCGTCATCTGGATGGGCTTCGCCGGGATCGGCGCGTTCGTTGTCGTCGCCGCGTTACGTGTAGGATTCCAAAAACACACTCTGGCGGAACTCACGATGCCCGCCTTTGATTTCCGCGAACTGGCAGCAAAGGATCTCGATCTAACCCTCAATCAGGATGAGTTGATGCTCTTGGGCGTGCTCGCGACCCTTCGGGATTTTGAAACGCGGGTGCGCGCCATTCGTGGGGAATTCGACGCGGGACAGCGCCTTTTCACCAGCGATTCCGATACCGACCTTATTCGGCAACACATGCTGACTTACCTCAACTGCCGGAATGAACTCCTGTGGTTCATCTGGAAATACCGCGAGTCCGGCGTGATCGCCGACCCATCGAGCCGCCGACGCGCGAAATTACTCGGACTTACGGCGGGATGCACCCTCTATCAGTATTCCTCCAAATTCGTCCGCATGTTCGACGACAGCCCGCTAGCACGGAAGAAGCTCAACGAATCCGAGATCGCGTGGGAGATTCCCGCAGGGATCTACGACACGATCCGTGATAACCTGGAGGACCGCACCAATCTCGAAACGCTCAAGCAAGCGCTTGTAAACTATCTTGCAGACAATCTTCCCGACGAAAAGACGGGCATCGACGCCGACCGGACGCGGCTCACGTTCCGAACGTTGATCGAAAGCACATCGGTCGCGACTCCCGGGGGAACCCCGCTTACCCTCGGCGCGCTGCTCGAAGAAGCGGATGAGCTCCGGAAGAGCGCCACCTACACCGGACAGGAATTCGTCTCCACCTGGTTGAGCAAGACGAAGGTGCGCGAACGACAGCGGGGTCCAAAGATTCAGCCCTCCCAATTGGAAAAGATGCGAGCCCTTCTGAAGCCCGGCGACATTCTCCTCGAACGCCAGGACTGGTATCTCTCCCGCGCCCTGATGCCCGGGTACTGGGCCCATGCCGCCATCTATGTCGGGGATGGCAATGATCTCGAAGCGCTCGGACTTCAAGAACACGAGTGGATCGCGGGACATTTCGAGCAGTTCAAGGCACCGGACTCAAGCGGCCACATCCATAATATCCTTGAAGCCGTGCCCGAAGGAGTGCGCATGACCACGTTGGAACACTGCATCGGTAACGCTGATTCCGCAGCCATCCTCCGCCCGGTCAATCTGACAAAGGCGCAGGCGAAGGAAGTCGTTGCCAGGGCCTTCCGCCATCTCGACAAACCCTACGACTTCGAATTCGACTTCTTCAGCGCCGACAAACTTGTCTGCACGGAACTCGTCTATCGTGCCTTCTCGGAACTCGAGAAAGCGGATCAATTCCAGTTTCCGCTCGTCAACGTGCTGGGACGTGAAACGCTCCCCCCCACCGAACTCGCGCGTAAATTCGCCCGCGAAGTCGGAAGCCCGCATCCTCAACTCGAACTCATCCTTTTCCTCGACGGCCACGCCCATGAGGAAAACGCAAAGATCTCCAACTCCGCCGAGTTTTCCAAGACTGCGGACCGACCGGCTCTGACCTGGCTTAACGAACTATAGACCGCGTGGATCAATCCTCGGGCACACCCGATTCCGCTCTCCCCTCTCGCATGCGGGCCAAGACATTCGCCGTGATGCGGGCCACCCGCGGATCCGGGCCGCGAGGGGTCGTGTATACGGAAGGACGCACGTATCCCGGCGGCTCGGCCAACCCGTCGGCCCACCAGATCGTTGCCGCGTTGAAAACGAAATTTCCCTTCGGCCCCGGGTAAACGGTTGCGGTATACTCGCCGCCGTTCGTTTTCCCCGGCTCACTCTGGGTTGGACCGCTTGCGATGATCTCAATCCCTGGAATAGCGGCGGGATCCCCATGCCATTCCCAGCCCACCAAACCTGGTATCCCTTCACCTACTTTCATCCCGCTGCCTTCAAAGACCCAGTGATCCGCCTTGCGGCAGATCCAGTCCGCGCCCCCCGTGACCGGGCCGGTACTGTGAGCACCGATCAATTCGTTCCCGTAGGGAGGCGCATGCGCGAGATCCTTCATCGCAATGAATTCACGCGTTCCACCGGGCGGACCGAAAACACCAACCCTCTCGAAAGCCCGTTTCCGCCCATCATACTCGATGCGTCCGCAAACGGAGTTCCCCGAAAAGAAGCCCACGCTCAATCCATCCGCGATCGCCTTCTGAAGGTTCCGGAACATCTCGATCGTCCAGTATTCGTCATGGCCAACGCTCAGGAATCCTTTCGCACGCCGCAAAGTCTCTGGTCGCTCGTGGAGATCCCCGTTCGAAACATAACTGACGTCGTAGCCGTACTTTTCAAGCCAGTAGGCAAAAGGAAATTCCCAGAGGAGGAATTCACCGCTGCCGGTCGAGAGCGGCTGGTCGAGAATCTGGCAGTATTTACCGTAGGGACGGTTGAATCCCACTTGGACGCCACCTCCCCAGAACCACACATTCGCGCCATCGTCGTAAAGCGAAAACTGACTCGGCCAACGATTGTAGGCCTGCCAGGTGAAATCACTGCATTGGAAAAGGAAATCGCAGGGCCGCGCGTCGCGAACAATGAAGACGACGTAACTGTCGACGCCGCTTTCCTCTGCGGTCAGTTTTCCGAGATACACTCCGCTCGGCCAGTCCGCTGGAATGACCAGTTCCGCGCTTACCGGCCACGCGCAATCACGCAGCCGCTTCCCTCCCAACGACGCATCCGGACGAGCGGCGCCCGCTAGATTGGCCATTGTCTTCATAAGTCGCCCCCCATCACCCCCATAATATCCCATCCGGAATATCTCCAACGTGTAGGTGGAAACAGGACGGGTGCTGACGTGAACCGTCAGTGTCTCGCCGGCGAGAATACTTGCATGCGAACAGTAACCCTCGATCCAAGGACAGCGGTAATTCGAATCCGGCTCGATGCGCGGACAGCGCAGCATCCAATCACGCGTCCCCGCCTTCGCATTCTCGACCACGATCCTGTTTCCATCTTCATCACCTGAGGCGGTTTTCACCATCATGGCCCCGCCCGTCACAGCGGCACCTTTGATCCAATTCCGTCGGTTCATTGCCTCTCCTTGAGAAACCGCGCAAGGTCGGTCAGTTCGCGTGGACTTAGCAGCTGGTCGAGTCCGGGGGGCATAAGTGAGACGGGAGCCGCTTCCACCGATCGGAGATCCGCTGCCGGGACATGAAGTGTCGCACCGGGAGCGAGGGCAAGAATCACTCCTCTTACAGTCTGCTCGCGGAGAATTCCGACCAGGGCCGTGCCGTCGGTTCGCGTCACCAGAACCGGCTCGTAACTCCGGACAAAGCTCGCGCTCGGATAAACGATCGCCTCAAGAAGATCCCGCTCGGTGCGCACGCTTCCGATGCGACTGAGATCGGGACCGAGATCACCGCCAACGTATCCCAGCGCGTGGCAGGCCGAGCAACCGGCCTTCGCGCTGTGAAATACGTGGTGCCCGCGTTCCCCATCGGCGTCTACCATTCGCTCCACGAGTTCTTCCAAACGGTCCGCTCGGGCTGCACGCCCCTTGTCAACGGCCGCGAGAAGCCTCGCTACTCCGCTGTTCTCGTCCGGGATCGAAGCGATCAGATCCGGTCGCAAGGATGGCAGAAGCGGAGAGGCCGCCAGCGCATCGAACAACCTCACGCGCGTCTCCGATGATGCTTCCACGAACAAGGGAAGGAGCGAGTTCAATTCCATTGCCCCCAGTCTTCCCGTCATTCCCACGAGGGTGTCGCGCTGATCATCATTCAATTTCGACCGAGCCAGAATCCTCGAGGCGGACGCACGCTGGAGGGCAGCGCTCTCGTTGCCTAGAAAGCCGGTTAGTGCTCCGAAGATCACGTCGGGCAATGGCTCGGGAAGACGCGACACCGCTTCCAACGCGCACAACCCGTTGCCGGCGCCGGACAAGGCTCTCCCGACCAGCGCTTCATCGATCTCCGCCCTTCGCGGGTGATCCGCGCGGAGGTTTCCAAGCGCCTCCACCGCCATTCCCGATGGATTCTCCTGCCCAAGAGCAGCGAGCAAAGCATCAAGCCATTCGCCGGGAATGTCGTTCGCTGCCGTCGCGGCGATGATGGCAAGCGCATCCTTGCCGTGATGCCGTGATCCCTCGGCAACACGGTGGCGCGTTGCGGCAGACTGCGAGAGGATCGTCGCGAAGGGGCGCGGGTCGGCGATCTTGCCGGCATCAATGAGATCCATGAGGGCAGGGGCAAGCGTCTCCGCCCACGCCGGATGCCGGGCCGAAACCCAGAGAGCCGCTTCGCGAAGGCGGGCATTCTCGGAACCGAGATGGGAGGTCAGATCATCGGCCACAAGTTGATCTCCCGGCAACTGCTCCAGGACGTAAAGGGCGGCGGCCTTCGCGGAAGCATTGCCTCGTTCGAGTGTCGATCTCGCCACCTCCCCGCTTCCCGACTCCAAGGCGGCGAAGGCCAGCGAATGGAAAAGAACGCGGTCATCGTCCGTGCGCATCGCCGCGAACAAGGCCGTCGCCGCTTCCGCCCCCCCTAGCCGGCCCAATGCTTCGGCTGCGGCCCGGCGAATGGGCGCCAAATCCTCGCTCACGATGCGGGCAAGGTCGGAGAGCGCATCCTTGTCCCGCCACAGTCCGGCGACCTGGCAGGCGGCGTGCCTTACGGTCTCGTCCTCGTCCGACAATCCGATCCTCGCGGCCTCGCGCGCGGCCGCTTCGGGCATGCGGCACAACGTCCACAGTGCGCGCAGTCTCAATGCCGTCGACTCCTCCCACCGCAGAATGAAGTCCAGCCCGGGAACGGCTCCCTTTCCCGTCGCGACGAGTCCGTCCATCGCGCGCCGCCGCATCACCGGGCGCGGATCGGAAAGATAGGCCGCCAACTCCGAAGGTTCCGCCGAATGCAAGGTGATGGCCAGTCCGCGTGGATCGTCCATTTGGGGGGCATCGGCCCGCCGCACTCGATAGATCGCTCCGCTCACCTCCGGCTTGGCGATCTGCGAGGTCGGACAACAGAGTTTGTACCATCCTCCGGTATCGCAGACAAGAAGGGAGCCATCCGCATCCTCGATGACATCCGTGGGATGGAAATCCGTCGAATCGCTCGTCATGAAATCCAGGTCATCGGTGACAAGGGCAGCTCCC
Source organism: Verrucomicrobiales bacterium (assembly GCA_024641425.1). Taxonomy (GTDB): domain Bacteria; phylum Verrucomicrobiota; class Verrucomicrobiia; order Verrucomicrobiales; family DEV007; genus JAHEDC01. The sequence continues at coordinate 11,719 of JAHEDC010000091.1, forward strand.
TCGTAGCGAAGCACGTGGCGTGATACTTTCCGGAGATTGAACTGCGTGACAAACACCGATGCCCCGTAATCGGCGCCCCATCGATCGGATTCAAGAAAGTGCATGCCACAGGGTGCGGCGGCTCCAAGGTGCGTCATCGGTGGCATCAAGCCTCCGGTGCGCGGGTGTCCCTCGAGCACCCCATGTTCCTTTCCGTAGACTCCGCCGTAGATAGCATGGATAAGTCCGTCGCGCTTCCCGCCGCCCGGATGCTGGAGGAATGTGCAGGTGAGAAGGCGCTCCCCTTCCCGGGTGAAGACAACATCGACCGGATTGTCCATTCCTCCGGTGAGCACCGGTTCCAATCCGCTCCCATCCGACCGTGCGCGAAAGATATGTGAGGCCCGCGTCTTCCACCCGGGTCGCCCCGGCAAGTCATGGGTCTGTTCGTCGAACGCCCCCTTGCACCAGTAGATCCATCCGTCGCGCCCAAGATAGGGCCCGTGCAGATCGTTCGCACAGCCCGTCAGGGTCTTGCCGTCGAACCAGACCTCCCGCCGGTCCGCCACTCCATCGTCATTGGTATCGGTTAACTTCCAGATGACCGGCGGCGCACTCACGTAAAGTGATCCGTCGTTCCAGAGCGTGCCCTCGGGCAACATCATCTTGTCCGCGAAAACCGTGCGGGCGTCGAACACCCCGTCACCGTCCGTGTCAACCAGGCGCAGGATACGATGCGGCTTTTCGGCGAGTTGCTCCGTAACCTTGGCATTCGACCCACTCGAATCGGAGACGTAAAGCCGCCCCCGCTCGTCGAAGTCCATCGTGATCGGCCTCCCGACCAGTGGCGGAGCAGCAGCCTGCTCGACAATGAAGCCCTCGGGTACCGCGATCGTCTGCGGGCCAAAACGGAATTCCCCCCCTTTGACTCCTAGGGTAGAAGTGACGACAACCACCATCGAAAGGGAGACGCGCATCAGGGATTTCATCCCTTCATCCTAGAACTTCGTGCTCCGCGATCAATGAAATTAGAAGATAACGACGATCTTGCGCCATCCGGCTTGCCGTGGAATAACTCGCAGGACGAAACCGTCTCACCTCAAAGCGACTCGATGAAAACTCCCATCCGAATCCTCATCCTTCTTGCGGCTCTGGCAGCGGTCGGCGTCTTCGCCTACCCGAGGATTTTCCGGCCACCGGCATCGACCGCGCGGAACGCGGCGCAGCAGGACATCCCGCGCCTTGAGCCCGCATCGTTCAAGAAGCCGAGCGAGGAGGAACTGCGCGGGAAGTTGACTGCGCTACAGTACGCGGTCACACAGGAGGAAGGGACTGAGCGTCCTTTCAGCAATGAATACTGGAACAACAAACAGGACGGGATCTACGTCGACATTGTCTCCGGTGCTCCCCTTTTCTCGTCGAAGGACAAGTTCGAGTCCGGCACTGGTTGGCCGAGTTTCACCCGGCCACTCGACCCGGACGAAATCGTGGAGAGAATCGACAATCAGCTCTTCGCGACCCGGATCGAGATTCGTTCCAAGACCGCCGACTCCCACCTCGGCCACGTCTTCGACGACGGCCCGGCTCCGACCGGCAAGCGCTACTGCATGAACTCCGCCGCGCTCAGATTTGTTCCGAAGGAAAAGCTCGAATCGCTGGGCTACGCCGAGTTCCTGAAAGATTTCGAGTAGGGGCGCCTTCGCGAAAATCAGTTGTCGGGCCCGCGCTCCGCTCTAAGGTCGGAGCACCGATGCACGAGGAAGAACCAGAGTCCCTCATGGGCCGACGCTGCTGGGTCGAGATATCGCTCGAAGCCCTGCGCTGCAATGCCGCCTTCGCCCGCGATCTCGCGGGTGTGGGAGGACAGATCATGGGCGTGGTAAAAGCCGATGCCTACGGGCACGGTCTTGAGGATACCGCCCGCGCCCTTGCCGACTTTGCCGATTTCCTTGGCGTGGCAAATGTCGCCGAGGCCCTGCGCATTCGTAAGGCCGGCGTCGGAAAGCCGCGCGTTTTCATTCTGGGCACCGCCCTGGAGTGGGAGCGTCCGGTCGTGCTGGAGCATGATTTCGTTGCCGCCGTTTCGACAGTCGCCGAGGCCGAGGCCTATGATTTCCTTGCCGCTTCGGCCGGCAAGAGGCTCAAGGTTCATCTGGCTCTCGATACCGGCATGGGCCGCCTCGGTTTCCTCGATACGGCGGAAATCCTCTCGCAATGGCGGCACTGGGCGCATTTGGAGATTGAGGGTGTGGCCACTCATCTGCCCTCCGCCGACGAGAAGCCGGATGCAACGGGCGCCCAGCTCAAGCACTTCGCGGACATTGTGCGCCTTCTCCGCGAGAGCGGCCTTGGGTTGCGCCATGTTCACGCGGCGAACAGCGCGGGGCTGCTGGGGTTTCCCCACGATGCCTGCACGCTCTTCCGACCGGGCCTCATGCTTTACGGGATCTCGCCTCTTCCCGAGTGGCAGTCACGGCTACAGCCAACCCTGAAATGGATGACCCGCGTCACCCTCGTCCGCGATTTGCCTCCCGGCCATGGCGTCAGTTACGGCGGCGACTTCGCCACCTCGCGGGAACCCTACACCCGCGTCGCAACTCTGGCCGTGGGCTACGGCGACGGTTACCCGCGCCAGCTTTCCGGCCAAGGGGCCGATGTTCTCGTCGATGGTCGCCGTTGTCCTGTTCTCGGGCGCGTCACGATGGATCAAATCATGATCGACGTGACGGATCTTGGCGACGCCGTGAAGCCCGGCGCCGAGGTCGTGCTCCTCGGCGGCGACATCTCCGCCACCGAGCTTGCGCGAAAGGCGGGGACGATTCCCTGGCACATCCTGACCGGAATCACCCGCCGGGTCCCAAGGATAACCGAGTGAAGGTCATTCACCCATCCGGGGATCGCTGAGAGTCCTTAGGAAGGCCACCAAGGCGGCTTGGTCCTCCGTGGAGAGGTTAAGTCCCTGGGGGTGTTTGGCGAGATTGGGATCGAGGGTTGGGGAGAGGGCGACGGGCGAGTTATAGTGGGCCACGACTTCCTCGAGGGTGGCGAAGCGGGCGTCGTGCATGTAGGGGGCGGTGAGGGCGACGTTTCTCAGGCTCGGGGTCGAGAATTTGAAGCGGTCGCTTTCCTTGCCGGTCGTCTTCTCCAAACCGAGGTCGCCGGTGGGAGGGAGGCCGTTGTTGTGAAAGCCGTGGTCAGTGAAAAGGGCTCCACCGTGGCAGTGGAAACAGTCTGCTCCGAGCCTGCCGAGGCGAGGTTCGGACTCAGTGAAGAACAGCTCGAAGCCCCGTTGTTCTTCCGATGTCAGGGTAGCGGTGCCCTTGAGGGATTGGTCGAGTTTGGAGTCGAGACTGAGGCGGGTGAGGAGAAAGTTCTCGAGGGCGAGGCCGATCGTTTCCGCAGTGATGGTTCCGGAGCCGAAGGCGGCAGCGAAAACCGGTGGGTAGGCAGGATCGCCTTTGAGTTTGGCAATGACGTTCTCCAGCGTTTCGTCCATTTCGAGATGGTCCTGGATGGGGACGAGGACCTGGGCGCGTAGGGAGGGAGCGCGACCGTCCCAGAAGAAGCTCGTTTTCCAGGCGAGATTAAAGAGCGGCATGGAGTGGCGGCTCGGATGCCCGCCATCGACGCCCGCGCTGAAGGCGCGCGAATCGGTGAGGGTGTCGCCCTGGTGGCAGGAGGCGCAGGAGAGGGCGTTGGTGCGGGAGAGCCTGGGCTCGCGGAAGAGCTTTTCGCCGAGGGTGACGCGTGAGGTGAGGATGGGGTTATCGGCGGGGAGGGCCGGGAGCGGAATGTGTTTGGGCAGAGTGATCGGGTAGCCGACCGGGTGG
>JAHEDC010000092.1 GCA_024641425.1 Verrucomicrobiales bacterium
GATCGATGAATGTCAGGCCCGTCTCGCCGGAGTAGAAATTCCCCAGTTCGATCCAGCTTCCCTCCCGCAGATCGGGGGAATACTCGATTCCGACCGTTTTTCCGAACACCGGCGGGAGGGTGAGCCGGAGACCGTGGGGCAGGAAAGCCAGGTTGCTGATCGCGGGCAGCGTGGTCGTAGAAACCCGGAAAGCGTAGGCTGCTCCGGCCGCGAACGCGCTGTTGTCCCCCCGGTCCCCATTGATGCCGACGGCCGCGCTTCGCTCCTGCGGAGCCCCACCGATGGCCGTGTCCCCGGAAACAGCCACGGCGGAACCATACCGGTCGAGGGCCTCGGAATCGGGAACAGCGAGCGTTCCACTCCGGGCCCAGCGTGAGTTGTAGGTGAAGACTTCGACCAGACCGGGAACGAAAGAGCCGAATCCCCCGCCGGTCGGGATTGGGTCCGCTTCCCCGCTCCCGGCCCCGCCCGCTCCCACCGCGAGAACGCCACGGGAGAGGGCGACGGACTCTCCGAAGTATAGGTTACTTTGAACCCGTGAGGATTTGAGATAGTCATCCTGCGTCCATCCGAGGTCTTGGCGGGAAAAGGTGTAAGCGGCCCCCGAAGCCGGCCCGCCGCTATCCGTTCCCGTGATGCGATTTTCACTGTCCTCGTACGGGGCTCCAATAAGAGCGGTGTTCCCCTCGATGGCGACGGCGCTGCCGAAACCGTCGCCGGAACCGGTGTTGAAGGCCTTGAGGTAGGCCTCCTGGCTCCAGATCCCATTGCGGCGGGCGAAAACATACGCCGCGCCCGCGCCCGGCGCGGAGTTGTTGGCCGCGCTACGGTTTATCTCGGTGGAGGAACTCGCCTCCGCCGGGGCTCCGACCACGAGGGTTTCCCCCGAGATCGCGACTGCGGAACCGAAGCGATCGTAGGCGTTCGTGTTCGAGGCCTTGAGATAGGCTCCCTGCGACCACGTTTCCCCGACCCGGGAGAAGACATACGCCGCACCCGATTTCGCCGCGCTGTTGCTGTTCCCATTGCCGTTCACCCCCGCGGCATTGCTGGCCTCCCCCTCGGCGCCGACGACAACCGTCTTTCCCGACAACGCGACGGCGAGGCCGAAATGATCGCCGACACCGGGATTCGATGCTTTCAGGTAGGCCTGCTGTTCCCACACTCCATTGCGCCGGACAAAGACGTAGGCGGCTCCGGCATCGGCCGTCTCATTCCCGTTCTCATTGCCATTCACCCCGGCGCTTCCGCTATCCTCCATGGGGGCCCCGATGACGATCAGCGTTCCCTCGATCGCGACCGACCGGCCGAAACTGTCGCCGGAACCCGTATTGGACGCTTTCAGGTACGCTTCCTGGATCCAATCTTCACCGCGACGCGCGAAGATATACGCGGCACCCGAGGAGGATGCCGTGTTCGACGAATCACTATTCACTCCCCGCCCGCCTCCGTTCTCGCCGGGTGCGCCCACGACCATGATCTCGCCCGAAATGGCAACCGATTGCCCGAACTTGCCGCCCGTTCCGGCATTCGATGCCTTCAGGTAGGTCGTTTCAAGCCACTCGTTCGACTCGCTCCCGCCTGCCCTCCCGGCCCCCAGCAGGGCAAGCAACGCGAGAACTCGGAACACTCGGACGGCAAACACATTCATTGTAAAACAACCATTTAATGCAACTACAATGAATATACATAGTAAATCTTGCAATCCTTTTCTTTCGGAGGGGAAAACGGGCGCGTGCCGCCGGCCTTTAGCATCGTCAAGATCGGTTCTGCAAAACCACTTCCATGGCATTGCTTTCCTCAGATCGGGTGCCGAGCCACCGTTCGCACCACCCCAATCACGAGTCGCACATGCGAGAAAAACCGGACGATTATCACTTGCGCATTGTCAGATTGAAACTAAAGTTTTCGGTTTCCATAAATTTCAGACCCTTAAGAAGAAATCCACCGCCAACCATGAGACCCCGCTCCTTCACCTACGCCGCGACACTCGCCCTCGTCCTCACCGGATCCGTCCTCGCGCAGACCCCGGCCCCGGCTCCCACTCCGGCCCCTCCCGGCTCCCAGCCCGGAGCGCCGAACGCAGCGGACTACCCCCCGCACACGAAGGTGCTGGAAGGTTTCGAGAAAGTCGTCTCGACGAGCGATGGCAAGCCGAGTTTCTACACCCTCTGGAAGCGGAACAAGGACCAGCAGCTCTTCGCTGAGTTGCCGAAGGACTTCGCCAAGCAGCGCCATTTCATCGCCCTGACCGTCGCCAGCGGCGAGAGCTACGCCGGGCTCCAGGCCGGGGACAGCGTCTTCTACTGGCGCCAGTACAACAATCGTCTCGCTCTCGTGGAGCCGAACCTTGAAAGCAAGTCCACCGGTGACGAGCAGAGCAAGTCCTCGGTCGCGCGCCTTTTCACGGACAAGGTCCTCCTCGATGTGCCCATCGTCACCTGGGTTCCGAATGGCGGCCCCGTCATCGATCTCGATGCCCTTCTCCTCGAACAAGCCGGTAAATTCTTCGGACGGGAGCGCACCGACGGCATGAACCCCAAACTCATGCGCATTGTCACCGCCAAGGCTTTCCCCCAGAACATCGAGGTCGCCTTCGAGACCCCCATGAAAGACGGACAGCTCCGCACCCTCCACTACTCGATCAGTCTTCTCCCGCCGGCTGATCCCAAAGCCACCGGCTACAATCCGCGCGTCGCCGACGAGCGCATCGGCTATTTCACCACCTCTTACGTCGACTTCGGGAAATTCACCGAGAACGAGACCCGCGTCCGTTACATCAACCGCTGGCATCTCCAGAAAGCCGACCCGAGCCTCAAGCTCAGCCCGCCCAAGGAGCCCATCGTCTTCTATATCGAACACACGACGCCGATCCGCTACCGCCGATGGGTGCGCGAGGGAATCCTGATGTGGAACAAGGCCTTCGAAAGGGTCGGTCTTATCAATGCCATCGAGGTGCGCCAGCAGGACGCGGCCTCGAACGCCTACATGGACATCGATCCCGAGGACGTGCGCTACAATTTCGTCCGCTGGCTCAGCAACGGCGCCGGCACCGCCATCGGCCCGAGCCGCGTCCATCCCGAGACCGGCCAGATCCTCGACGCCGACATCATCCTCACCGACGGCTGGATCCGCCACTGGTGGACGCAATACAACGAGTTGCTCCCGAAGATCGCGACCGAAGGCATGGCCCCCGAAACGCTGGCCTGGCTGGAGCAGAATCCCGATTGGGATCCCCGCGTCCGCCTCGCCACCCCGCAGGATCGTCCCGGCATCCGGGCGCGTCTCGCCAAGGGCGAATCCCTCTCCGAGCAGCCCGCCCATGACGCCGATTCCCGCCTTCTCGGCATGAGCGAGTTCGATGGTCTCCGCGGTCGCCAGAGCCAGCGCAATGGCGTCTGCAATGCCGCCAACTGCAAGACCCACGGCATCGCCACCATGCGCATGATGCTCGACATGCTCGAAGCCGATGGCGGCGATCCCAACGGCGACGGCCAAGTCCTTGACGGTGTCCCGGAAAGCTTCATTGGCCCGCTCCTTTCCGACCTCACCGTCCACGAGGTCGGCCACACCCTCGGCCTGCGCCATAACTTCAAGGGCTCGGCCATCTATTCCCTCGCCGAAATCAACGGAGACGCCGTGGCCGGGAAAAAAGCCTTCTCGTCCTCCGTCATGGACTACATCCCGGTTAATATGGTGACGACCGACGGTCTGAAACAGGGGGACTTCGGCATGCTCACGATCGGCGACTATGACGAATGGGCCATCGAATACGGTTACACCTTCGAGGCCGACTTGAAACCGATCCTCGCCCGGAGCGCCGAACCGCACCTCCAGTATGCCACCGACGAGGACACGACCGGCCCCGATCCCCTCGCCCGCCGCTACGACTTCTCGGCCGATCCCCTCGACTACGCGAACGAGCAGATGGCCCTCGCCCGCAAGCAGCGGGCCGAACTTCTCGATAAATTCGTCAAGGACGGCCAGAGTTGGGCTCGCGCGCGCCGTGGCTATCTTCTCACTCTTTCGAATCAGACTCGCGTTGTCAGCATGATGGCGAATTGGATCGGTGGCGCCCACGTTTACCGCCACCGCAAGGGAGACCCGAACGCCAAGGCCCCGATCGAGGTCGTGCCTGTCGACAAGCAGCGCAAGGCCCTCCAGTTCGTTGTCGAGAATTCCTTCCGCGACGAGGCCTACGGCCTCACTCCCGAAATGCTCCGCCATATGACTGTCGACAAGTGGTGGGACGACGATTCCGCCGGACAGGAATCGACTTGGCCCGTCCACGACAATATTCTCGGCCTCCAGGCCTCGGCCCTTACCTATGTTCTCAATCCAGCCACCCTCGCCCGCGTCTACGACAACGAGTTCCGGGTGCCCGCCGGCGAGGACGCGCTCACCTTGCCTGAAGTCATCGAAACGGTGAGCAAGGTCGTCTGGGAAAGCATCGACAAGGCCGAGGACGGCAAGCAATACACGGCCCGCCAGCCCCTCGTCTCCAGCTTCCAGCGCAACCTCCAGCGTGAGTATATCGACCGCCTCATGGCTCTCGCCAACGGCTCCACCTCCGGTTCTCCCGCCCAGAAGCCGGTCTCCGACCTCGCCTGCCTCCAACTGGAGCAACTTCGCGTCCGCCTCGATGCCCTCAAGGACAATCCCGTCCTCGATCCGTATACCAAGGCCCACCTCGCCGAGTCCTCGAAGCGCATCGCGAAGGCTCTGGAAGCCCAATATGTGATCCAGAAGTAGGTTCCTTTCGCCGTCTTCCGCGTCACCTCCTCATGCCCCTCCGTTCCGGCGGGAAGCCTCGGCATCGTAGGCTTCCCGCTCAAAGGGATTCTCAAGATAGGCGTCACCGCCTTTGATGAGCAGCCACAGACTTGCGGACAGATAGGCCGGGTAAAAGAGAAGCCCCCAGCGCTCATACTGTCGGACGTGCACCCGTTCGTGGAATCTCGAACGCTCGAGGCTTCGCGCGTCGCGTCCAATCACAACGTGGCCGAAAGTCATCGCCGATGCACCCCCGGCGAGAGGAACGAGGTGTTTCAAAAACCACGCCATGGCCCGGCCGTGCAGTTCGAGCACCCCGGAATGCCATCGCACGCGTCCCGCACCGAACGGCGCGGCGAGGGGGAGAAAAACCAAGCCCACAACCGTCGCCGGAAAGGCCCATAGGTAGGCGACCGCTCGGCGGAGTCGCCGCATGCTAGCCCTTCCGAAAGACCACTCGTCCATCATCCACCGTGGCCGAGATTACTTCCCCGTCGTGGAATTTTCCATCGAGGATATCAAGGCTGAGCGGATCAAGAAGGACTTTCTGGATGACTCGCTTCAGCGGCCGCGCCCCGTAGGCAGGATCATAGCCTTGGTCGGCGATCAGCGCCACCGCCTCCTCGTCGAGGCGAAGATCGAGATTCTTCTTCCTCAAACGCTCGATCACTCGCGCCAGTTGGAGCTTCACGATGCCGCCGATGTGGGAAGCGTCGAGCCTGTCGAAGATGATCGTTTCGTCGATCCTGTTGAGGAACTCGGGACGGAAATGGTGGCGCAGGGCCTCGGTGACCTTGGCTTCGCGTTGTTCCCGATTCGCTTCCCCCGTAATGAACTGGCTGCCGATGTTGCTTGTCATGACGATGACGGTGTTCTTGAAATCGACCACTCGTCCCTGCCCGTCGGTGATGCGCCCGTCGTCGAGCACCTGAAGGAGAACGTTGAAAACGTCGGGATGCGCTTTCTCGACCTCGTCGAGGAGAACCACGGAATAGGGCTTCCGGCGCACCGCCTCGCTCAACTGACCGCCTTCCTCATATCCCACATATCCGGGAGGGGCCCCAATGAGGCGCGAGACGCTGTGCTTCTCCATATACTCGCTCATGTCGATTCGGGTCATCGCCCCCTCGTCGTCGAAAAGGAACTCCGCCAACGCTTTGCTCAGCTCCGTCTTACCAACGCCCGTTGGACCGAGAAACAGAAACGACCCGATGGGCCGATTCTCATCCTGTAGTCCCGCGCGGGCGCGGCGCACCGCGTTGGCCACCGCCACGACGGCCGCATCCTGGCCGATCACACGTTCGTGCAACCGATCCTCCATGTGGACAAGCTTCTCTCGCTCGCCTTCCTGGAGGCGGCTTACGGGGATCCCCGTCCACGTGGCAACGACCTTCGCGATATCCTCTTCCGTCACCTCCTCCTTGAGCATCTGCCCGTGCTTCTGAAGGTCCCCCAGCTTCGCCTGATGCTCGACCAGGGCCTGCTCGGCCTCGGGGAGCCTTCCGTATTGGATCTCGCTTGCACGCCCAAGGTCTCCGAGCCTCTGGGCCTGCTCCAATTCGGTCTTGAGATTCTCGATCTGTTCCTGAAGCTGGCGGGACTCGTCGATGACGCCCTTCTCGTTCTGCCACTGCGCCTTGAGCTGGTCGCCCTCTTCCCTAATGTTGGCCATTTCCTTCTCGACGTTCGCGAGCCGCTGCTTGCTCGCCTCATCGGACTCCTTTGCCAAAGCCTGACGCTCCATTTCGAGTTGCATGACCTGCCGTTCAATCTGATCGATCTCGGTGGGAAGCGAATCCAACTCGATCTTCAGTCGCGACGCCGCTTCGTCCATGAGATCCACTGCCTTGTCGGGGAGGAAACGGTCGGAGATGTAGCGGTCGGAGAGAGTCGCCGCCGCCACAATGGCCGAGTCCTGGATCCGCACCCCGTGATGAACCTCGTAGCGTTCCTTCAACCCGCGAAGAATCGCGATGGAGTCCTCGACACTCGGCTCGTCGACTTTTACCGGCTGAAAGCGACGTTCCAACGCCGCGTCCTTCTCGATGTATTTCCGGTATTCATCGAGCGTGGTCGCACCGATGGTGTGCAGCTCGCCCCGGGCGAGTTGCGGCTTGAGAAGGTTCGAGGCATCCACCGCGCCTTCCGAAGCCCCCGCCCCGACGATGGTGTGCAGTTCGTCGATGAAGAGAATGATCTTCCCCTCGGCAGAGGTCACTTCCTTCAGAAAGGCCTTGAGCCGGTCCTCGAATTCGCCGCGATACTTCGCACCCGCGATCATCCCGCCAAGATCCATGGCGATGACGCGTTTGTCCTTCAGCGAGTCGGGGACGTCGCCGCTGACAATCCTTCGGGCAAGGCCTTCGACAATGGCGGTCTTTCCGGTTCCCGGTTCGCCAATGAGCACCGGATTATTCTTCGTCCGTCTTGAGAGAACCTGCATGATCCGGCGGATCTCCTCGTCCCGTCCGATCACCGGGTCGATCTTTCCCTGCCGGGCGCGGGCAGTGAGATCCTGTCCGTATTTCTCAAGCGCCTGGTACTTCCCTTCAGGATCCTGATCGACGACCCGCTGCGATCCGCGCACGGTCGTAAGGGCCTCCAACAGCTTTTTCCGCGACACTCCAAGACCCTCCAGCACGCTCTTCATCGGCGACTTCCCCTCGCTGAGCGCGACAAGGACATGCTCGGCACTCAGGTATTCATCCTTCAGTGCTTGCTTTTCCTTTTCCGCCGCCGCAATGACATCACGAAGCTCTCCGGAGAGGTAGACGTTCCCTCCCCCGCCATGGACTTTCGGTTCGCGCTCCAGGCTCTCGCGAACGACCCGCGAAGCCGTGTCCGCAGAGACCCCCATTTTCTCGAAGAGCGGTCGCGCTATCCCATCGGTCTGGGCGAGAAGAGCAAGAAGAACATGGCCTGCCTTGAGTTCCTGATGATTGAATTCCCCGGCAATCGATTGACCGGATTGGAGGGCTTCCTGAAGCTTGTTTGTGAATTGGTTCGGATTCATAGCGGTGTTTCAAGACTTCTTACGCAGAAAGCATTCCATCCCACGCCCCACTCACAAGTCCTTCATAACCCAACATCCCGGCTGGGATTCCCATCCTTTGTTTGGGCCACAATGGCGCAATACACCAAACAACAAACCCAATGAAGGGTCATTTTGTCGCACTAATACAAGCGAACGGACCACCTCCCGGTGGAATCCGGATCCAGCTCCAGCGCGACCAGACTGTCGGTGGAATGCGGACTTTCGTTCGGCTCATTAAGGACGAAGCGCCTCGATGCGGGGGTCAATCCATCGGGAGCTTCCGGGGGTATTTCCAACAAGTTCACCCTGCTGGAGATCCCGATGATACTGTTCCCGTTTCCCAGTGCCCACTCGTGGTTGTAGAGATAGCTGCGCGGGATCTTGAGGACGACCTGCATCCCGCCTCCGGGAAGGATTTCGCGGCTGACGGCAAGATTATCGGAATCCAGGATGAGATCATAGCCATCCCCGAAAACCGCCGGACGTAGTCCACTGATCTTGACGTCGGGCGAATCCATCCGCAATTGAAGACGAATGAAATCCGTGTAACCGAAAGGGCGTTTCTCATTCGATTTGCGAGCATCGACGTGCACATCGATCGCCACCGCCGGATTCAGGGGGCTATCCTTGAGTTCGAGACCACTGATTCGATAGGTGAGATAAAGACCGCTCTGGTCGGCCATGGGCACCAGTGTCACCTCGCCTCCCGCACCACCCACACCATCGTTACCGCCGGTCAGGTAGAGATCGGAGCGTGCCATCTTCACCACGTCGCCGAGGGCAAGATTGCGGGTCGCCTCAAGCCCACGCTTGAACAGATAGGACGCGCCGTTGGCCAATTTGATCGTGAGGCGAATATCGTCGCGGAGTCGGATGGAGTCGCCCCGAGCGGGAGGGCGAAAGGAGAGAGTGACGGGGGCCGTCTCATTGGCGGGAGCACTCCACGAGCCCGTCACCTTCTGACCAGCCCACGCGCCCTCATAAGTCCCCGAGAGTTCGGTCGATCCGTAATTCATAATCGAGGGCTCGATGCTGAAGGAGTCCTTGAGGCCGTCCTGTTGACCGAAAGCCCAGATCACATTCACGGGCAGGACCGGCATATCGGCGACGACCGGCACCGTGGCTCCGCGATCCGCGATGAAAAAAGGGAGTCGCAAAAAGCCCTCGTGACCGGGAAAAAGGAAGGCTCCCGAAAGTTCGGCAGTCTTGCATTCGATGCGCACCGCCAATTCCTTCCGCGATCCCAGTTCGAAGGGGAAATCGGTCTCGGAGAGGGAGATGTTTGACAGATTGGGCAGCGCGAAAAGATATCCCGATTGGTCCCGGGTGGAGAGGTTTTTCAGGCGAAGGTCGATCACGGCAGTCCCGCCTTCCCCGAGTGTCACTTTCGCTTCGGAAAACTTGTATTCCGGCTGGGAGGGGGGCCGCATCAGCGAATCGAAGATCCACTGCCCCATCACGCGATGCCCCGCCTCGGCCGGGTGCAGCATGTCGACGATCTTTTTTCCGGCCGCGTCCACTCCGTGATCGAAGTTCCGGCCCATGTCGGCGAAAATACCATCCTTGACCACTGCGGGAGCCGCCGCCACGTCGACGCCCGTTCCGCCCGCGGTCACCTCCGCCAGATTCACGAAAAGGACGCCGGTCTCCGCCGCCACGGTTCGCACGGCATCGGCATAGATCATCGTTCGCGCCGTCCCGGCGAAGGCAGGGGAGTCCCGGATCACACTGGATCCGAGAAGGATGACATCGACCCCGCGGGCCTTGAGGATCTCGACCGAGCGCCGCAGGGCCCGGTCAAAGGTCGGCAAGGGAGTCCCACCGTTGCAGTCATTGATCCCGAAATTGATGAGCACGAGATCCGTCCCGTAGACGAAGGCGTCCGTGGTGAGACGGGAGAGGGCATGCATGGCGGTGCGACCGTTCATACCGAGATTCTGCAAGGTGATCTCAGGGCCCTGGGAAATCGTCGCCTTCTCCGGATTGCCCTTGCTCGGTTCGACGTCCCGCACTCCGCCCGTGTAGAAGAACTCACGGGCTAGTTCCGCGGCAAAGACTCCGTGGTAGGCTCGGTGGGAGTCCTCCTCGTGACCGTCGTAGCTCACATACCGGGTTACGCTATCGCCAATCGCGACGATGTGAACCGGCACATCGGGATCCCGCTTCTCCAACTTCGCGAAGGTATGGGGAATGTATTGGGAAAGGCGCTCGCGCTCCTCGTCCGTCAGCGGATACGACCCGAGGACATTCTCCGCGCCGATGCCGAAAAGCAACGCGACAGAAACGAGGGCCCCTCGACCCCTCACGTTCCAACGGGTGAACAGTGTGCGAAACTTCATTAGACTGGCAGATTATCCGCGAATCCGAAGGATGCGAGAAAAACCTGATGGCGCCTCCCGAGATCCCCGCATGGGGGAAACCAGAACGGGGCGCGCGGGACGAACACTCGTCACTATTCCTCCACGGGCTCTTTCGGCTCCTCCAAGAGCGGAACAAACTCGCTGGGAAGCTTGCCGTGGAGCTGGGAGTAAAGCAGCGCGACAACGTGGGCCTCCTTCTGCTTGATGTAATTCTCCTTGAAGTCCTCTGCCTCGGTTGCGAGATCGAGATAGTTCAGCATCGAATTCTTCATGATGACCTTCTCGTCACCATAGGTAACAGTCATCCCCCGACTGTAGTCGTGAAGAATACTCATGATGTCGTCGTCGATCTCGGCCGTGAGTTTTCCGATGATGAGCTTGTCCCGCTCGTCATCCTTGGCGATCAATGCGGCCAGTTTGTCCTGCTTTGCGGCGAGAAGCTTATGGGTGGCGAGTCCGCGCAGATAGGAGATCTGGATGATTTCCCGGGGAGCGACCTTCTTGAAGGGAAGTCCCGTCGGAGGAATGGTCTCCTTGGGAATATCGGCGACATCGATCTCGTAGTCCTTCATGATGCGGGAGAGAGGTGCCCAGAGCTCCTTGCCGGCATGCCCCCAACAATTGAAGAGCTTCACTTGCGCGACGAATCGCGAGCTCAGAGTCACTCCCTTCACCGTATCATATTGCTCCATGAGTTTGGCGTATTCCCCGATCAACCGGAGACTCTCGCACTCATAGAATTTAGCCCTCGAAGCATAGCTGTCTTCCAGATCGATGAGCCCCTTGTAATTCTCGTAAACCTGAGCCATCGCCTCTGCGGCTTCCTTGTATTGGGCGCGAATGAAATAATCCCACGCTTTCGTCCAGTCATCGGGCTCGACCCAGGAGATGTCCTTGATATCCGCGAGCGGGAATAGCCGGGGGTTCTGGCCGTTCTGGAAGGCACTGCACATGAGGCCCTCCTTGGTCGCGGACACCACGAAGGTCGCGATCTCGCCTTGGGCTTCGTCCTTGAGCGAAAGCTGCGCCTTGATCGGCACCGCCCGCAAGGATCCGGCGGTGAAAAGAAGAATCGGCGCCAGCAGAGCGGCCAGGGGGGGAGTCGGAAAATGGTGTTTCATGAACAAATCGACGGGGTTCGGGACGGAAATCTCGGAGAGGACACAGGGGGTGGAAAAGGACTCACTTCGGCCTCCGGATCTGGACGTCCGGATCGGTGGCTCCCAATTCCGAGCGCCAGATCTCATAAAGCTTCTTCGCCTTGTTGACCTCCTCCTTGGCCTTCTGAATATCGGGCTTCAGATCTCCGGTCATGTCACCGAAGTAGCCCATCTGCTCAAGCATGGTGCGCACCAGTTTATAGGCGTTCTGCTTCTCGCCGCGCTTCCACTGGAGTTCGCACGCACGGCGCCACGCTTCGGACGAATGTCCGACGAGCGATTTGTGGGTGGTGAAGACTTGAAGATAGGCGGCCACCGATTCCTTAAGATTGCCCTGCATTTCGCGCGCCATCCCCAGTCCGAACCATTTTTCGGCACCGTAGTTCTTGAAACTCTTGTCCTTCACCAACTTGAACCAGTATTCCTCGGCCTTCGACCACTGCTCGGTGCGCTCATAGTACCGGGCAAGGCTGGCCCAGGCACGTTCGGTGAACGTCGGATCCTGATAGTTCTCGACCTTGAGGAGGTATTCCACGCCTTTCGCCTGCGACGCCTTGTCGGGGCTCTCGGTGTAGACTTTCCCCAAACCGTCGAGAGCGAAGATCTTCCCGTCGTCTCCGGGGCGCGCGATGATCTCCTCGAAGAACTTGGCGGCCTCCGCAACGCGGCCCGCTTTCGCAAGGTAATCGCCGAGACGCCCCAGTTGGTAGGGCGCGAGGTCCTTCATATCGAATCCGCTCAGGAAGCTCATCGCGGCATTGATTTCCGCCGTGCGCTTCACTCCTTCGAATTCCTCGTCCGCCGTATCGACGTAGAGGATGAGCAGCCAGGCCTGCACGCGGGATCCGAGGTTCGGCTCCTCGCGGAGTTCCTTGATTCGCGCGATAAGTTTATCCGCCCCGAGGTATTCGGTATAGAATTTCCCGTAGGTCGTAATCGCTTTTTCCAGGTCGACGTTCTCGTCCTTGCCCATGCGAATGATCATGTCTTCCATGTGGGCGAGGCCTTTCTCGATCTGCTTGGTCTCACCCAGCGCCTTCAGGGCGTTGGCCACCACCTCGGGCTCACGCGAATCGCCGCTGAATTTCTCCGTAAATTCCTCGTAGAGTTTCACCGCATCCTCGAAGCGCTCCAACTTCGTGTAGACGCTGATCAACTGGATGATGCTCTCAATGGCGATGGGGCCGTGGCCTTCGGATTCGGCGATCTCCTTCGCCTTGGAGTAGGCCGTCTCGGCTTCGGCGGGCTTGCCCAGATTCTGGTAGACATTACCCTTCAGATTCAAGGAGGAATCGAGGATGCCGCTGCCGGGGTAGTTGTCCTCAAGTTCCTTTACCACCGCGAGGGCGGGAGCGTTCTCGTTTTCCATGAAGTGACACATGCCCCTGTCGAGCAGCGCGAAAGGCCGCAATTCGCTTTCCTTGTATTTCCCAAGCCAGGTGTCGAGAAGTCCCGCCGCCTTTTTCCATTCAAGCAATTTGACCTGGTTTCCGGCCTGGTAGTAAAGGGTCTGGGCCCGCCAGGTGCTATCGGGATACAGTTGGACGTGCTCGTCGAGCAGGGGCTGGGCCTCCGGATACATCGCCTCGTAGAAGAAGGAACCGCCGCGGACGTAAAGGCAGAGATCATGACGCGGGGTGCCCTTC
Source organism: Verrucomicrobiales bacterium (assembly GCA_024641425.1). Classification (GTDB taxonomy): domain Bacteria; phylum Verrucomicrobiota; class Verrucomicrobiia; order Verrucomicrobiales; family DEV007; genus JAHEDC01. The sequence continues at coordinate 12,974 of JAHEDC010000092.1, forward strand.
GTTTGCCGGGGCAGCATGTTGTCGGTGATCTCGATGCATCGCAGGTATTCCCCGCGGAGGAAGAGTTGCTCCAGCAACATCTCGCGCACCTGATCCTCCAGTTTATGGCCCGGATACTTCGCGAGGAACAGCAGCGCGTGGTGCTGGGCGGAATTGATATCGCCCAAATAGAAGGACGTGCGCGCGGCATTGTAGACGATCTCCGGGTGGAACGGCTCCTCTTTCTCACCGTCCTTGATCACCGCATTCTCATAGTTCTGCGCCATGTAATCGTAGACGGCATAGGCGGCGCGGGTATCGCCCAGCTTTTCCCAGGCGTAGGCAAGGATCCGATAGACCGTGATGTCGATGTGCTTTCCGGAAGCGATCTCGTCCTGAAGCTTCTTGATCCTCTCCTTCGCCCTCTCCTTCACGGCGGGCGCGGAAAATCCGAACTGCTGCTGCTCGAGTTCGGCGATCGCATCCTCCATCCGGGGAAGAAAGGACATGAAACGCAATCCGAGCCCCTCCATCCCCTTGTCCGCCTCGATGCAGGATTGGGCAAGCTTCAGGAGACGCACATTGTATCCGTTGAAAATCATCTCGCTGGGCGAATAGCGGATGGCGAACTCGTTCGTGTCCATGAACTCGATGCCCTCTTTTGGAAGGACATGCTCAACCCACTTCGTGGCCAGTTCGAGGAAGGCGAGGTAGACCTGGTTCTTCTCCTGCTCCTTCAGGCGCGTGAAGGCACCGATGACCTGCGTCAAGGTCGCCGTCCCCTCGGGAATCTTGTCGAGTTTGATCTGGCAGATCGCCATATTCGTATACAGTTCGGCCGGGCTGTAGGTTCCCCGTTCAGGCTTCTTGGAAAGGAATTTCTCGTAGAGGGCGAGGGCTCCGGCGTATTCCTCGGCCGCTTGCTCGGACCGCCCCCATTGGAAGAAGGCGAGCGTGTGATATTTGTTGATGCTCTGGACCTTATCGGCAGCCACGGTCTTGTTCGGAAAGTCCTTGATGCAGGTCTCGAAATCCTTGCCCGCTTCCTTGTATTTGCCCAACACCATGGAGCAGAGCGCGCGGTGGTAATACATGACTCCGAAAGCGGCGCCGTAGCTGTCATAGGCTCCCGCCCCCCCATACGTCTTGATAATATCATCGAAGACCGCCGAACCCTCCGCGAACTTGTTCTCCTGCATCAGCCCGACGCCCTTGTTGAACTCCTCCAGAATATCGGCCCGTGCCTGGAAGGCACCAGGAACGAGAAGGAGAACCGCGATCAGCCCGGTGATGATCGGGAGACAGAATCGGCGGAGCACGGGGGCTTTCGAGGCAGGCGTTTTCATGGAATGGGAGACGTTCGATGGTGGACACCCGCGCGTGCGCACGCGAGCAAGGGTGGGGTAATCGGAATGTGGAATCGAGAAAAGCGAGGAGGAAAACGGCGTCCGGAAACAGCGGCGGATTCCAGTACCCGGACAAGCGGACGATTCGCGAGGAAGTACCAGAGACCTGAAGTCTCCCGACGGAGGTCGTCTTCTCGGTTAGAATAGGGCTTTGCCCAAGCCATTGCAAGACTTTGAAACGCTCGGAAACCTCTTTTTGAGGAAGGCGTGCCGCCAAATCACGAGTGGAGGGAGGACTACCGAAGCACGAGTTACTCGTCCCGGAATCCGGTCATCGTTAGGTTACTGATCTTCAGCTTTCCCAGTGTATTGACGACATCGACGAAGCGCTGGGTCTTCCCGTCATCCACCGCGTCGAGAATAACAACCGGGGTGCTCCCCGCCGCGTCGGCGGTGTCCTTGTAGACCTTCATCCGCTCGAAAAGAGTCGGGAGATTGACCGAAACCGTGGGATCACTCGCCGGTTCGATGGGCTCCTTTTCCAAAAGCACCGATCCATCCGCCTCGACCCGGATCGTCTGCGGGTCGACCGGCGTGCTCTCCTCGCTGGCGATGTTCGACGGCAAGGTGAAGCTGAGGTCCGTTTCCTTCTTCTGCAGCGTCGAGGTGACGAGGAAGTAGATCAGAAGGAGGAAACTCACGTCGATCAGGGACGAAATATCGAGCACCGGATCTTCGGCGGTCTCCAGTCTGTAGGATCTGCGGCGGGCCATGGTAGTGAGACTTAGGGGTTAGCGTTCGGGAGCTGTCGATTATTTTGACCCGTAGGCACTGAAAATGACATCGATGACGCCGCCGGCGGCCGCCGCTTTGGTCGCCTTCTTGATCGCGAGTACGGGGGCATCGGCATTGGCGCGGATGTGGAGTTTGGCCTTCACGTTCTCCCCCTTGTAGGCCTCAAGGGTCTCGGCGCAAATCCGGGTAATATCGGCATCGTCGAGGAGCGGGCCTTCCGAGCCGTCGATGCCATAGATCTTGCCATCCGAGTAGATGTTCACGACGACCCGTCCCTTGAAGAAGTCCCCTGGCTTCGTTCCGGGAGCGACGGGGGGCTTGATGTTCGGGTCCTGCTTGATCGTGATGAGCGTGGAGGCCACCATGAAGAAGATCAGGAGCAGGAAGAC
>JAHEDC010000552.1 GCA_024641425.1 Verrucomicrobiales bacterium
CGCGCGGAGGCGGCAGCGAAACTGGAGGCGGAGCTCACACGCTTGGGATTCCGACTCCAACCTTTGCGGAAAAAGGAGGGTAAACAGTAATTTTCAGGATTTACATATTTACCGTAATGGCGTAAGGTTTCCCTGTGGAATACCTAGCACCTGAGAGGAACCGGAGTGAAGCCGCGAACCGGGATGCCCCCTTCCCCGCGCGTGCCGGGGCGCCTATCCGAAACGGTTCCCCGCCCACTCCCCCTGTCGACCCGGCGACAGAAAGGCTTTGGTACTGCGTGAAGACACGCCCCAAGTCCGAGCATATCGCCCGGGCTTCTCTCCTTCAGGGGGAAGATGTTGAGGTCTATTGCCCGAGGATCCGCTTCCAGCGCACCACGGCCCGCGGGAAGGTTTGGTTTACGGAAGCGCTCTTCCCCGGCTATTTGTTCGCACGCTTCATCGCCGAGCGGCATTTTCGTTTCGTGAGCCATTCCAATGGCGTCACCAACTTGCTGAAGTTCGGCGGTCAATACGCCACGCTCCCGCCCGAGATCATCCTGAAGATCAAGCAAGAGATGCGGGGAGAGGAAATCCGGCAAGTCGAGATCCCCCCGCCCGCCATCGGGAGCGGTGTCGAAGTCGCTTCGGGCCCTTTTCGCGGCATGGAGGGGATCGTGACCAACCTTCTCCATGGGGGTGACAGGGTGCGGATCCTCATCCAGATCTTCGGGGATTTGAACGAGATCGAGATCTCGAAATCCCGCCTGGTTTGCGATTCCAATCGCCATCGCGGCGACTCGGGCGCCCGCGGGGAAATCCTCTGCCGTTAGCCCTTCCCCTCCCGCCGGTTCCTCCTCACGGTTCGGCCACCCGCACTACCACGAGCTTGAAGTAACGGGCCGTTGACTGATCCGCCGGCGAGATGAGGATTACCTTCTGGAGTTCCCCTTCCCTGTAGCTGGCGACGTCAAGTTTCCCGGCATCGTAACTCCACTCTGCTCCTGGCTGGAGAATCGCCACCGTATCCCATCCCCCGCTGACGTCCCCGCAGGCCTCGACCCGGAGAATCACGTCGGCCAGGTAGGGATTGTGATGAAAACGGAGGACATGCTGGCCCTCCGCGAGCTCCTGGGTGAAGGCATCCTCGCCATCATTGAGACCCACGTCGAAACCGAGGGCATACTCGCCCAGATTTGCCCAGCGATCTCCATCGGCATTCGCATCATCGCCCGCAACAAGGGGATCCGACGCGTCGGCTCCAAACGTCTGTTTCCGCCAAACCTCAAGCCCGCCGACGGTCACCGTAAAGCTTTCATTGGTCAGATTCCCAGCCAGATCCACGGCGGTGTAGGTCACCGTGGTCGTCCCGATCGGAAAGGCAGCCCCGGACGAATGGGTGCTCGAAAGCGACACCCCGGCGACATTGTCGGTCACCGTCGGTTCAGCCCAGGAAACCACGGCGTGGGAACCCCCGGGGGAATCCGGCACGGTCACGATGTCCTTCGGAAACGTCACGAACACAGGGGGCTCGCCGTCGACGGGCGTCACTTCGACCACCAATTCACTTGAGGGCAGGCTCTCGAGACCAGCGCTATTAGAGGCTGTCACTACCACATAATAGGTTCCGGCAGAGGGCAGCCCTATCGTAGCCGTGGTCTGATCGGGCACATCGGTGACGGTCGAATAGCGACCGCTCTCGGTGCCGGAGTAAAGCCGGTATCCTACGACATCGGGTTCCGGGTTGGCATCCCACGCCAAGCTTACGGAGAAGATCCCGGCCTGTTCAGAGGCATTCGCCTGACTGGGGAGTCCAGCGTCGAAAACGAGAGCAAGCCCCATCGCGACACGGACCGAGCGGCGTATTGCCGCAAACGTGGATTTCAAGGGCATAACTTGATTAAGCTTACCATAATTTTCATATCATTTCAAGGAGTGCTTCCCGATCGCTTCCTTCCTTCCTGCTTGTCCTTCCCCACCGATTGGATCCGAACGCAGCCTGATGCCGAGAGTGTCCCGTTGAATCGGCGCGGGAGCCGTTCGTTGCCGCTTGGAGCCGTCTGGGCGCGGATCATCAGACCGGCTTCCATCTTGGGTCCCCCTCTTCCCTGGCTCTCGAAGATTGTCGCGCACGGCGGACGAGAACGCCTGCATGTGGGAGCGCAGGTTCTCGCCGATGTTGTCCTGGTCGCCCCTGAGCGTCTTCAGGTCGAGCGGCGAGCATCGGCCTCCTTGGTCGGCTCCAGCACGCAGTCGAGACGGCGCAGGACGGTGAAGGGAAGGAGGATGCGATCTCGCCTTCCGTTTCTCACCGCCGAAAAGCGCGTTTATCCACCGCTCATCGGTGGGGATCGAAATTGAATCGAAGGAGACCCGGTAAGCGAAAAGACGAACCATCACCGCGACGGGATGTGCGGAGTAAGAATCGATCGCGTGGCTCGGTGAAGCCACGCCATTCCCTCCCCCACCGTGTCATAAGAACATGACAAAGGCACGTTTGCCCGAACGTCATTCCACCTCGGCAAGAGCCCGGCATCCCGCCGGGCTCTTCCGTTTCCACCCACCCTCCCCGCATCCGCGTTCCATGCTGCGCGGGCACGGGAGCCACTCTGGCAATCGCCACGGTCGGCTCCCGCGGTGGGAGCCGTCGTGCCCGGTCGCCTTTCCACCACCAACCGAAAGGAATCCCGACAATGAGCCCCATGCTCGATGAAATGCTAGTGAAGGAGGTCGTACCACGCCTGCGCAGGGCCGCCCCCTCGATCCCGAAGATCGGCCACGAGGACGACGAGGAGATCGTCCAGGACGCCACCCTCATGGCGGCCCGGATGATGGAATCGGCGGAACAGGCCGGCCAGAAGTTCAGCGGCGGCAACATGGCCTATTACGCCGCCAGGGCCGCCCGCAGCGGTCGCCGGAGCTACCACACCGGTCGCAGCGACGCGATGTCGCCCGGCTGCCAGATCGACGGCCGGGCCCGCCACGAGTCGCTGGACGGCGGGATCGCGTTCGACACCGGGGAATCCGGAGTCCTGCACGATGTCATCGCCCCCTATGGCGACTCCGGACGGGAAGCGGATCCCGCCGAGGAAGCCGCGCGCAACCTCGACTGGGAAGCGTTCCTCGCCTCCCACCCCGCCCGCCACCGCACCGCCATCCTCGTGCTGGTGGCAGGCGGCACGATGCGCGAGGCGGGCCGACGGTGCGGCCTGAAGGATAGCGCCGCGATGCACCTGAAACGTCGCATCGCGGCGGATCTGGTCGTGTTCTTCGGCGAGGATGTGATCCGGCGCCTGCTCGACGGCACCCGCCCCCGCTGGGAAACCGACCTGCGAACGTCGCGCGAGCGGCACCTGTGCCACGCCGGCGCCGGGAGAAATATGGCAAAGTGCGAGATCTGTTGAACGACTCTCCCCCGGGGCTCCGCCACGCGCGGGGCTCCGGGGGAGGGATTCTGATTTTAGCTCGCCGGGCTACGCCACCCCACCCGTTTCTGGAGGGCATACCTGCCCATTGGACGATTCTGGTCATCGCAAATCTGCCTGTCACGCGTGCTTCCCGTTCCGAATCCAGGTTCGCGGTGACGACGGGACGACTGGAACAGCTCGCGGCGAACGAAAGCGGGCCGCAAAAATTCCTTTTCCTTTGACTTCGCTCGCTTTCAATATTGGGATCAAAAAAAACCGGTTCACCGAGAATCAAAAACCCACCGCATATGAATACGAATCGAATTGTTCTTCTTTCCTCCCTGGGCGCCGGCGCGCTCCTCCTCGCCGGCTGCGTCACGACCGACACCGGTGGTGACTCCACGTCCAGCCCAACCGCCGGCGACGCCCTCGTGGCCGGAACCGACTATCATGCGACGGGAACCATTCCCTGTTCCATGGGCGACGGGCAGCCCACCGGAAACTGGCCTTTCGGCGTGAAACGGGAGGGCAACGGATCCGGCACGGTGACGGTAACGAAGCCCGACGGGCGGACGCGGTCGATCTTTTTCGAGAACGGCCGGGCCATCGACGCCGACGTCAGCCAGGCAGACCCCGGAGCTTTCAGTGCCTCGAAGCAGGGTGACCTGCACATCGTCCTGATCGGCCCGGAGCGCTACG
>JAHEDC010000553.1 GCA_024641425.1 Verrucomicrobiales bacterium
AAAACGAGCATACGGGCGCGAAATGGATTCGGGTCGACAAATGGGCGCCCTACCAGCGCTCGACCTTCGTCACCCCGGCTTTCGCGGGCTACATCTCCGGCCACAGCACCTTCAGCCGCGCCGCCGCCGAGGTGCTCGCCGCCATGACGGGAAGCCCGTATTTTCCCGGAGGCATGGGCACCTTCACCGCCGCCGCGGATCAGTTCCTCGATTTCGAGAACGGGCCTTCCGTCGAGGTGCAACTTCAATGGGCGACTTACTTTGACGCCGCCGACGAGGCCGGTTTGTCGCGCCTCTACGGTGGCATCCACGTTCCAGCCGACGATGGCCCGGGCCGGATCGTGGGCTCACAATGCGGTCGATCCTCGTGGGCGATGGCCCGACGGTATTTCGACGGAAGCATTCTCGATGCGCCGCTGTCCGTCACTTTCGTGAAATCGGGCGAGAACGCCGCGACGCTTCGCTGGCCCTCGGTTCGCGGACTTCGCTACACGGTGGAATCCACGGCAGACCTCCGCACGCGCTTCGCCCCGATGACGAGCCTACAGGCGGGCGAGGTCGAGACCTCCCTTGAAGTCGGCGTCGCCGCGCCGGATGCTTACTTCCGCATCCGGAAGGATGACGAATAGGTGTTTCGGGGTCACTCCACATCGCCCGTCCGCTTCAGCTTCAACGCGCGGAGGGACATGAGCCGGTAGCCTTCAAGCGTCTTCGGGGTGACCTCGACGATGAAGGTGCCCGCATTCACGACATTGATCGCGCCGATCTCGACGGGCCTGAACGTGGTCTCGCCTCCTGTGTCCTGCACCTTTGCGTCGATGTCATGGCCTGCGAACGAGACCGTGTAAGCATTCTTCGGGTTCGTGCCGGCCTGCACCACCGTAACCGCGTAGTTCCCCGCCTCGGAGAACCTCACCGACCAACGGAGACCGGCGTAGGGCTGGTTCCAGCCCACGATGGCATCTTCCTTGAGCTCGTACTCGATGTCTCCGCCTCCGATAATCCGCGCGCTCTTCGCGCTCAGGGTGGCCTCCCCTTTGACATCGATCCGACTTTCCAGCGCCTTCGCCATGGTTTTCGCCACTCCCTTGGCCGTGCCGCCAAGTTGCGGATCGTCGCCATAGGACTCAACGAGGGCGAGCGCCGATTCCTCGGCGAACTGCGAGGCAACTCCCAGCAGATCCATCTTTTCCCGGTTTTGCTTCGCGAGGCCGAGCAGGGTCTTCACGTATTCGATCTTTTTCTCGGCACTCACTTCGCTCTGCCGGGAGAGCAGGCCCGTGAACGAGCGGGTCGCGACCGCCCGTTCGATGGTATCGGTGGATTCCGTGGCCAATTTGAAGAGCTCTTCACCCGGCGCGAAGTCCGGCCAATTGCCCAGATTGGCGAGGATGGTGGTCCGCACGTCCTTGTCCGCCCCGTTCAGGGCCGTCTGCAACTCGGCCCAGGCCCGATCGCCACCGAGATGGCAGAGGATTTTCAGCAAGGAAAGCCTATAGGCCGCATCGGCCCCGCTGAGAGCGGTGCGGATTCGGGAACTCCGCTTGTCGGCGTCGCTCATGCCGCTGGAAATCTGGACGATCGCCTGCTCGAGAATCCCACGGGTCTTGTCGTCACGGGTTCCCTCAAGCGCTTCCAGCAGGTCGGGAATCTCGCTTTCTCCGCCCAGGACCCCGATCGCGTAGACCGCCGCCTCGCGCACCTCCTTGGGATGGCTGTCAGCAAGGTAGGGCGCGATGTCGACGAGGGCACCATCGATGCGTCGCTCGACGATGATGCCTATAAGGGCGACCCGCTCGTCGTCGGTCACCTTCGAGAGGCTGTTCAGGACCGCCTGTTCGACTCCTTCCCCCTTGAGGCGGAGCAGGGCGCTACTCGCGGCAAGGCCGTTGTTGCCGCCCTTCTTCATGACCGCCATCAGGAGACGGGCTGTTTCCGCGTTCCCGACGGGCTCCTCGGACTCGATGATCTCCTTCAGCTCCTCATAGTTGTCGACGACGATATCCGGCTCCCGGTTGCGGAGTAGGAGCACCCCGACCACCGCGATGAGAAGCAAGGGGATGGTGATTTTCGCCCACTTCGGGAAATGCGATTTCTTCGCGCCACCGCGCGGAAAGGTCGCCGCGCCCGAGGTAATATTCGTCGAGAGGGCTCCCGGGGAAACGGCTCCGGCCACGCTTACGCCCGGAGTCCTGGCTCCCCCTCCGCTCCCGCTTCCGGTTGTGATCAGACGGGTCGGCGCACGCGCGGGCTGCGGCGTGGAAACAGGTGCCGCCGCTCGGAGCGGCACCGTCCCGGCACCTGTCGCAATGGCACGGGTCGCTGCCTTTTTCCCTCCGCTCTCCTCGCGGTTGAAGTAGTCGAAGGCCTCCTTCGCGTTGGCCGGACGATCCTTCATTTCGCGGCTGATCAGCCATTCCACCCAGTCGCAGAGCCAGACGGGGAGGTCGGGGCGCCGGGAGGCAAGGGGCGTGAAACGATTCTGCAGATGGCTCGCCATGACCTGCGGCGCGTGATCCCCCTGGAAGGGATATTTCCCTGTGACGGCATAGTAATAGATACACCCGAGAGCATACATGTCGGTGCGGGCATCGAGCTTGACGCGTTCGAACTGTTCGGGAGCCATGAAGAAGATGGAGCCCAGAATGCCATCATCCTGGTCGGCGGTCTGCTCGGAAGGCAGCTTCCCGAATTTGGCGAGACCAAAGTCGAGGATCTTGATCTGGAACTTCCCGCTCGGAAGCCAGATGACCATGAGATTTCCCGGCTTCAGGTCCCGATGGACGACATTCAAGGCCTGTGCCGCGATCATCGCCTCCAGGGTCTGAATGACAACCTGCTTGAAATCCTCCAGCGGGAGCGCGCCGCGCTGGATGGTCTCGTCGAAGGTCTCGCCCCGCAGAAGCTCCATGACCACGAAGGGTCCGCTCTCGTCCTTACCCACATCGTAGACGGTGACGATGTTCGGATGCTGCAGGGAGGAGAGCGTTGTCGCCTCTTTCAGGAGATTCTCGGTGATCTCCTCGGTATGCTCCGCGGACTTGACCTCTTCATCCGTAAGCAAGCGCTTGAGGGCAACCTCGCGCTTCAATTGGGTATCGAAGGCCTTGTAGACGGCGCCGACACCTCCTTGACCGATCTTCTCTCTGATTTCGTAACGCTCGGGCATGGAATGGGAGTCAGGTGGTGGGTAGGAAAACGGGCGGCAACGATGCGCGGGAGGAATTCAGGAATGCGTGCGGAGAAATAACACGGTCCCCTTCCGAGAGGAAACCATGGAATCCGCCGTTTGCATGAAAAATACGCGCGTCGATTGATTGGTTGTCCATGAAAGGTTCCTGCGGTTCAACGCGCGGGAAGGTTCAACGATTGCCGATGGTTTCGGGATCATCCGAACGAGTGCGGATCGGGATGCCGTCTCTAATACGCTACGTCGCGCGTTCCCGCAGAGGTTTTGGATTCGGCTTCGAGCCCCGCAATGGTTTTGGCGTCGGGTCTGTCCGGCCCGATCTTCACCGTGTAGCGGCCGGGAGCGTAGACACGCGGCTGAAAATGACCTTCTTGCGCCCGTGCGGTGTAGAGAATGTCGCCGGTGCTTTCCTCGATAACCTGGACGACGGGATTCGCGCCGTCCTGGAAGAGGAGGTCGGGCAACCAGCCGGTCACCTTCCGGCCGTCGTTGTCCTCCATTTTGACGGTAATGGGCCAGCCCGGGAACTGGGCGCGGGCGTCCCCTTTCAACTCGGAAAAGCGGGGCCAGCATTCAAAGGTGACGGTGCGCGCCTTCTTGTCGAAGCGCACGACGCCATAGCCGTCGGCGCGTTGCTTCTCGTCGCCGATTTTCGGTGGATTCGCATAGGCCATCATCGAGATCTTGTTTCCGAGACCGTCACGGAAATCGCCGGTCCACGGGAGCGGGCTCCCGGGGACGGGATTCGGGCCCGCTTTCTCGTCGCGGGGGTGCCACCAGCGACCGTAGATCGTATTGACGAGCGCGGGGCTGGTGAACTGGTAGGGACCGTCCCCGAAATCGTCGATGCCGTTCTTGACCACGACGGCGAGGTGCTGGTCGCCGC
>JAHEDC010000093.1:0-1593 GCA_024641425.1 Verrucomicrobiales bacterium
CGGTGAATTGGGCGGACTTTCCGAGGCGCTCGCGGTCGTAGAGGATGGCGCCGGTCTTGGCGTCGAGACAGGAGAAGAGGCCGCGATCGAGGAGGATGTAGAGGCGGTCGCGGTAGAGGATGGGGGTTGGCATGTAGGGCGCGGCGGTTTTCTGGCACCAGACAATGAAGTCATTGCTTGTTTCCTCGGAGTCGAGGGAGATGTCCCCCTTCGCGCCCGGCTTGATCGCGAAGAAGGGTTTCTTCTTGTCGCCGATGTAACCGGAGCCGAAGTAGAGCAAGCCGTCGTGGGAGAAGGGGGCGGTGACGGTGATGGAGGAGAGGCCGCCGAGGGTCCAGAGGATGTTGCCGTCGAGGTCGTAGGAGCGCACCTGGCCGCTGCCGGTGGTGACGATCTCGGTGCGGAGGGCGTTTTCCCAGACGAAGGGGGGCGACCAGTTGCTGCCCTCGTCGCGGTCTTTTTTCCAAATGACCTCGCCGGTTTTGGTCTCGAGGGCGGTGAGGAAGGATTGGTCTTCGTTGTCGTTGAGGACATAGATCCGATCCTTGTGAAGATAAGGCGACGCGGCGGTGCCCCAGCCGTAGCGGGTCTTGACCGGTTCCCATTTCCGGTTCCAGAGTGGGTTGCCTTCCCTATCGAAGGTGAAGAGCCCGACGTTCCCGATGTAGGCGTAAACGCGTTCGCCATCGGTGACGGGGGTTTCGGAAGCGTAGGAATTCTTGAGATGGCGCGGTTGGTGGGGAATGCCGGTGTGGACGCTCTTTTCCCAGAGCGTCTTGCCGGTTTTAAGATCGAGGCAGAGGACGCGCCACTCGTGTTCGTCCTTCGGTTTCGGGCGTTCGCCGCCGAAGTAGAGGCCCTCCTTGACCTTCTCGATCTCGCCTTTGCTGATCGCGGTGGTCAGGAAGACGCGGTCGCCCCAGACGACGGGGGAAGACCAGCCCATGCCGGGCACGGGGACTTTCCAGGCGACGTTCTCGGTCTGGCTCCAGGTGTCGGGCAGGGCGGGGTTGTCGGCGACGACGCCCATCGAGCCGGGGCCGCGGAGTTGCGGCCAGATTTCCTGGGCGGTGAGCGGAGTGGCGAGAAGGGCGATGAGGGGAAGGAGGGATTTCATGGTGTTTCGAGTTGTTCGCGTGGAGAGTCGCTCCAGTACCAGCGCCACGCGCGTTTCAGATCCTCGAGGATAAGGTAATTGATCGGAACGAGGAAGAGGGTAATGAGGGTGGAGAAAAGGATGCCATATCCGAGGGAGATGGCCATGGGAATAAGGAACTGGGCCTGCATACTGGTCTCGAACATCATGGGGGTGAGGCCGACGAAGGTGGTCGCGGAGGTGAGGATGATGGCGCGGAAGCGGGAGCGTCCGGCGTTGCCGACGGCTTCGACGATGCCCATGCCTTCGGCGCGGCGGGCATTGATGTAGTCGACCATGACGAGGCTGTCGTTGACGACGACGCCGGCGAGGGCGAGGAGGCCGAAGAGACTGATGATGCTGAGCGGGTGGCCCATGATGATGTGGCCGAGGATGGCGCCCCCGAGTCCGAAGGGGATCACGGACATGACGATGGCGGGCTGGAGATAGGATTTGAG
>JAHEDC010000093.1:1603-15405 GCA_024641425.1 Verrucomicrobiales bacterium
CGAGGAGGGTGTAGATGAGAAAGAGGACGAAGAGCGCTCCAATGGAAAGGCTGCGGAAGGCCTCCTTCTGCTCGCGGGCCTCGCCCTCGAAGGAATGGTGCATGCCGGGATACTTCTCGATGATCTTGGGAAGCTCCTGAGCGAGCACCCAGTTCACGGCGCCCAGATTGGCCGTTTCCCGGTCGGCGTCGGCGGTGACGTTGATGCCGCGGTTGCGGTCGGTGCGCTGGATCGAGGTGAAACCTTTCCCGATGGTGGCCTCGGCGACGGTGGAGAACGGAACCTCGTCGCCGTCGGGCGTCCGGATGCGCATGCGCCGGAGCTGGCTGATGGAAGAACGTTCGTCGCGCGGGTAGCGCACCATGACGCGCACGTCTTCGCGACCACGCTGGATCCGCTGGGCCTCGGCACCGAAGAAGGCCTCGCGGGTCTGGGTGGCGAGATCGCCGGTGGTCAGCCCGAGGGCCTCGGCTTCGGGTTTGATTCTCAACTGCACCTCTTCCTTGCCCGCGTCGTAACTGTCGCTGATGTCGGTCAGGTCGGGGAATTTCGCGAGAAGCGCCTTCACCTCTTCGGAGGCGGCTTCGAGTTCGTCGAAGCTTTGCCCGGTGAGCCGGACCTGGATGGCGGCTCCGACGCCGTGTTGTTTGGCCTCGCCGGAGTAGCGGACTTCCTCGACGCCGGGGAGGGGGCCGACTTTCTCGCGCCACTGGCGGACGAGGTCCTTGATGGTCGCGAGGCCCTCCCGTTCCTGGCCGGGGAGCAATTCCATCTCGACCTTGCCTGCCGATTCGCTCTCGGTGTAGGCGAGAATGCCGGTGATGACGCTTCCGCCCCGTTTCGCGTCGTGGTAATCGGCGCGGAGTTCCCGCGCGGCTTCGGTGATGCGTTCGAGATAAGCGATGGTGGTTTCGGCGGCGGTGCCGTCGGGCATCTTCACGCGCACCTCGGTGCGGTCGCCCTCGACGGTGGGCATGAAGACGAAGCGGACGCGGGTGCTGAAGACGAGACTACCGAGAATGACGAGGGTGCTGATGAAGAGGGCGACGGTGGTGTAGCGGTTCCGTCCGGCCCAGCCAAGGGCGGGCTGGTAGATGGTGGCGGCGAAGTTTTCCATCCCGTTGGAGAATTTCTGCCGCACGCGTTCGAGGAGGCCGGCCTGTTCCGGCGCGGTGTCCTTTTGCCGCAGGTGCTTCAGGTGGGCGGGCAGGATGAGCTTTGATTCGATGAGGGAGAAAAGGAGGACGGGAATGACGACGAGGGGGATGGGGGCGAACATCTTCCCGGCCACGCCCTTGACCATGAGCATGGGGACGAAGGCGGCGACGGTGGTGAGGACGCCGAAGATCACGGGGATCGCGACTTCCTTCGCGCCGGCGATGGCAGCGGTCTCGGTGTCCGGCTGGATGCTGAAATGCCGGTAGATGTTCTCGCCGGTGACGATGGCGTCATCGACGACGATGCCGAGGACGAGGATGAATCCGAAGAGGCTGATCAGGTTGAAGGTAACTCCGAGAAAGGGCATGAGCCCGACGGCTCCGAGGAGCGCGATGGGAATGCCGATGGCGATGAAGAAGGCCATCGAGGGACGCAGGAAAAGGGTGAGGACGAGGAGGACGAGGGCAAAGCCGAAGAGGGCGCTGCTCTTCAGCGTGTCGAGGCGGTCGGAGACGATCAGGGAGGCGTCGCCCCAGAAATTCACCGCGATGCCCTCGGGAATCAGCTTCTTCCCCTTGCCGCCGAAAAAGTCCTTCACGGTGTCGGCGATCTTCACCGAGTCCTGATCCCCGACGCGGGAGACCTGGACGAGAACACAGGGCTTGCCGTCGAAGCGCACCATCATCGGGGTCTCGTCGAAGCCGTCGCGGATGGTGGCGATGTCCTTGAGGGTGACGCGCGAGCCGTCGGGATTCTTGAGGACGACGATGTCGTGGAAGTCGGCCCCGACGTAGGCCTGGCCCTTGGTGCGCAGGAGGATGTTGCCGTGACGGGCCTTGATCGCGCCGGCGGGGAGGTCGAGCGAGGAGCGGGAAATGGCGGCGCTGATCTGGCCCATGGTCAGCCCGTAGCGGGCGAGGACATCCTCGGAAACCTCGACCGAGATCTCGTAGGGGCGAACGCCGAGGAGGAGGGTCTGCGAGATGCCGGGAAGGTTCGTGATCTCGTCGCGGACGATCTCGCCGAGGCGGCGGAGACCGTGCTCGGGCATGTCGCCCGAGAGGACGACCATGAGGACGGGAATCTTGATCTGCGGGATGCTGATGACCGGCTTCTCCGTCTCGGCGGGGAAGGTGCTGATGGCATCGACGCGGCTCTTGACCTCGTCGAGAAGGAGGCGCGCGTCGTAGCCGGTTTCGATCTCGACGGTGACGTTGGCCGAGCCCGGGCTGGCGGTGGCATGGAGGTGCTTGATCCCCTGGAGGTCGTGGATGGCCTCCTCGATCCGCAGGACGACGCCTTCCTCGGATTCGACGGGCGTGGAGCCGCGGTAGGGGACGAAGATCGAGATCGAGTCCAACTGCGCGTCGGGGAGGACGTCGGTGGCGATCGGCTTGAGCAGGGCCCACACCCCGAGCATCATGATCGAGATCATGAGCAGGTTGGCCGCGACCCCGTTGCGGGCGAACCAGGCGATCACGCCGGTCATGAGGCAGCGCCGGGGGCGGGAGGAGTGGCCGGTTCCGGTTTGGCGAGCGGAGTTTCGGGAAGCGTTTCGGTGCCGTGTTCGGCCGGATCGACGAGGCTGCCGTCGAGGGCGAAGGGGAGGGTGGTGAGGCAAACGCGGTCGCCTTCCTTCAGGCCGTCGCGGACAATGAGATTCGGGAGATCCGTCCAGAGGACCTCGACCTGCCGGAGCCGGATGCGGTTCTCGGCGTCGATGACCTTGATCTCCGATCCGAAACGCACCGCCTGCTCCGGGATGACGAAGACGTCTTTGAGCTGTTTGCCCTCGATCTCGGCATTGACGAACTGCCCGATCTTGAGCGGCGGCCGACCGTCCTCGCGGAGCGCGTAGGGGTCGTCGACCTGGGCGATGACGAAGAGCTTGCGGGTGCGGACGTCGAATTCTCCCTCCGCGCGGACGATCCGTCCCTCCCAGAAAATGTCCGGGACGTTGGAATCGCGGAGGCGCACCTTCGGCTCGTGCTTGCCTGTAGTCTGGCCCTCGCGGTAGCGCTCGGGGAGATCGATGAAAGGGAGATCGCCGGGATCGAGGGGGAGGCGGACTTCGACGTAATCGACGGCGAAGATCTCGGCGAGCGGCGTGGCCATGGTTACGAACTGGCCGAGATCGACCTCCTTCGAGCGGACGTAACCGGCGTAGGGCGCGAGGATCTTCGTGCGTTCGAGATCGCGTTGGGCGCGGGCGAGCCGGGCCTCGGCGGCCTCGGTGGCGGTGCGGGCTTCGGTGAGTTGGGGCTTGCGCAGGGTCAGCTCGCTGGCTTCGGTGCCCCGGCCGAGGGCCTTCCAGCTTTCAAGGGCCTGGGCGGAGCGCGCTTCCTCCATCTGGTAGGCGGAACGGGCCTGCGCGAGGGCGGCGGCGGCTTCGGTCTCGGCGGCGACATAGTCCCGCCGGTCGAGTTCGAGCAGGACTTCGCCTTCCTCGAAGAATCCGCCGGTGCGGAAATTCGGCGAGACCTTGAGGATCTCGCCGGCCACCTGTGGAGCGAGGGTGCTTTTCGTGCGCGCCAGGACTTCGCCGCTGGTGGGAATCGTGACCTGGAAATCCTGTCTGAGCACGTTCACGAATTCGGCGCGCGTGACGGTTTCCTCCGGCTCCTGGGTCTCGGGCTTCGGCCGGTTCTTCAGCATCCACGACCCGATGCTTCCCGCTCCGCCGAGGATGAGGACGGCGGGAAGCAGGGCCTTGACGAATTTCGGGACGCGCATGGAGGAGGGAAAATTCCGGGAGAGGGCCCGTCGTGCTTTCGCGACGGGCCATCGCACCAGAGCGATATTACCACGAGGCCCGTCTTACGGGCGAGTGGCTTTCCACTTCTCACCAGCGATTTCGGTGCCCTCGGCGTCGGAGACGCTCCAGCGGCCATCGAGGCTACCGTCTTCCTTGCGCTCGGCATCGACCTTGATCGTGCCGCTCTGTCCGTCGCGCTCCATCTTCAGGGTCAGGACGAGGTGGCTGCCTTCGACGGCGACGGTGGTGAGTTCGTGCTCGCCGCCTTCATCAGACTTCGACTTGCCGGTGTAAGTATCGCCGTCACGGGCCAGGGTGAGCGTGCTCTGGTGTTCGCCGCCTTCGGGAGTCACGGCCGAGACATTCCATTCGCCCGCGAAATCGGGAGCTTCCGCGCGCACCGCCGTCCATTCGCCCTTGTCGGCTTCCGCGCCGTCCTCGCCCTTGACGATCCACACACCCGAGAGCGTGTTCTCGTCCTTGAGCGCGGCCTCAATGACAACGTTGATCGAATTCTCCTCGACGGTGATATCGAAGGCGAAGCGGACGTGCTTCTCGCCGGTGGTGATGTTGTCGATCTCCACCTTCGTGCCTTCCTCGGTCGTGAAAGCACCCTTGAGCGCGGCATTGTCGCCGCTCAGGCTGAGGGCGGCCGTGTGTTCCCCTCCGTCTGGAACCTTCGCCGTCGACATCCACTCGCCGGCATAAGCGACGGCAACTTTCTTGCTCGCGGTGACCGCGCCTTCGGCATAGACCGTTCCGTCCGCGCCGACGATGCTCCAATTGCCGCCGAGTTTGCCGGAGTCGCCCTTCTCGGCGACGACCTTGAGGACGCCCGAGTTGCCGTCCCGTTCGAAATCGATCTCCATCGTGACCTTGTTGCCGTCGAGGGTCACGCGGTCGAAATCGCGTTCGTCGCCGCTTTCATTGTCCTTGCTGTGGGCGGTGAGGGTGTCGCCTTCCTTGGCGAAGGTCCAGGTGATGCTGCGGGCGGTGTCCTCCATGGTCGCGGTGGCGTTCCAGACGCCGGGGAGATCAAGATCGCCCGCGCGGGCGATGGAGCAAAGGGCGGTGGAAAGGAGGGCGGTGAGAGTAAGGAGGGATTTCTTCATGGGATTTGTGTTTTAATGTTAGATGAAAAATGATAAATGCCCGTCACTTGCCGGCAGGGGAGGGGACGGTGACGCCGTTCTGGTCGGCCCAAGTGGTGGCGGCCTTGGCATCGCGCAGCAACCATTCATGGAGACCGATCTCGACCGCGCGATTCCGCGTGTCGGTATCGGAAAGCTGGGTCGCCCAGATGATCGCGCCCGCAGGGTCGGAATCGAAGGCTGCCTTCGCGAGCCCGCCGATCGCGGCGTCCGTCGAGGGGCCGGTCGGTTGTTGTCCGAGCCAGGTCGAGGCGGCCTGGGGATCGAGGGTCGTCCAGTTCCAGAGGACGTGGCCCATCGCCTCGTTCTTGCCCGCGCCGTCCGGCTGCGCGTCGACCCACGCGACAGCTTCCGACGGACTCTGGATCGCCCATGAGGAGGCGACGGGACGCAGGTAGCGGTCGATGCCTTCGGAGGAGGCGAGACCATCGAGATAGGCGGCGGCGGCGGCGGGCTCGGTTTGCGCCCAGGTGCCCAGCGTGCGGTCGAGCGCGGCCTGGCGGTCGGAGCCTTCGAGCGAGCGCGCCCAATCAAGGGCCGCGCGGGGTGCCTGCCGGGCCCAGGTGTTCGCGATCTCGCCGATGGCGTGCTGGCGCGGTTCGCCGTCTTCGAGGGTCGCCGCCATCGCGGCGGCGGCGGCGGGGTCGGTGCTCGCAAGCGTTCCGAGCAAGCCGCCGTAGGCACCGGCCCGCTGTTCATCGGGAAGTCCGCGCGCCCAGGCGAGGGCGGAGCTTGGATCCTGCCGTACCCATTCCTTGGTGATCGTTCCGGCGAGGATGGGGCCCATCTTCGGGAAGTGAACGAGGGTGTTCTCCGGATCATTCATCCAGCGCGCCGCGCGGGCGGGATCAAGCGAGGCGAGGCTGGCGAGGATGCTCGTGGCGTCGCCCCCGCGCTTCTTGAAATCGAGGCCGCTCAGGCTCGCGAAGGCCGCGTCCGGATCCTCCTTCGCCCAGCGTGTGAGGAGCATGTGCACAAGCATCTTCGCCTCGGGATCCCACTCGGGTGTGCCCTCGCGTAATTCGTCGAGGGCCGCGCCGAGTTGATCCGCCGGCAAGCGGTCGATGTAGGCGAGGAGTTCACGGATGCGGTTCAAGGGATCGCCCAGGGCGAGGATCTCGCGCAGGGAGGCGATTCCGGAAGCACCCCGGGTGACCGCCCGGACGGGAACCGGAGCGGAATCCACTCCCGGCGGGAGGGTGGGGGCCAAGGCTTCGGTGCGCAGGTCGTCGACGGTGCGTTTCAGTTTCGCGTTTCGGGTCTGCTGAAGGGTGATGATCGGCACCGCGATGGCGATGGCCGCGATGGCGGCGAGGTGGGCTTTGGTCATGGCAATGAGGGTGGCGACACTGCCTCCTCCCGCCGCCGTCCCGGCAGCGGCGAAAGCGGCGGTGGAAATGCTGGCGGTGAGACCGGCGGGCGCGGAGGTGACGGCGTGGGCCGGGAGGGTGAGGGCGAGGGCGGCGGCCGTGGTGGCGATGCCGCGTTTCGCGAGCCGGGAGCGGAGTTTTTCCAGCGCGCGGCGCACGCGCATGCGGGCCGCGTCTTCGGCCAGATTGAGATTATGGCCGATCTCGGCGTGCGAATGTTTCCGGTAGAAGCGGAGGAGAATGATCTCGCGATCGGCGGCGGAGAGCGATTCCACGGCCTCGTCGATCACCGGTTCGAGGTCGGACCAGTCGGAGGTTTCGGGTTTGTTCATGGTGACATGTTGCTGGTAGGCGCTCTCGCGGCGGCGTCGGGATTCTTCCGAGCGGACGAGGTCGATCGACAACGAGCGCGCGGTCGTGTGCAGCCACGCCGCGAGCGAGACGCCGCGGGGGGCGGAGCGGGGGCGGGTGGCGAGACGCGCGAAGGTTTGCTGGGATACATCCCGCGCCAGATCGGCGTTGCGGGTGACCCGCAGGGCGACCGAGTGCACGTGGTCGACATGGCGCGCGACAAGCTTGCGGAACGCCGACTCCGAAAGGGAGTCGGCGAATTCCTGGAGCAGCGCGCTGTCGGTGGGGGAATCCATCAGGGGGTATTCGGAGAGATCCGGCGAAAACGAACATATCATTTGTTCGCGCCCGAAACGAGGTTGGAAAATCGCAATTTCCTGTTCGGTTTCGCGGGGTGGCGACGAATGTTGGAAAACGAACGAATCCGAACCGAGACGACCGAATGCGACTGAGAAACAACCCCCTCGCCCTCTGCGCCATCCCCGTGATAACGGCTTGTGGAGCCGCGCTTTTAAGTGCCGCGACGCAGGGCGATGACGAGCGAAGCCCTTCGCGACCGGCTTCTCCGAAACCGGTCGGGCATCCGAATTTCCTCAGCCCCCATGCCTCGCCGATCGCGGCGCGGGACGGGCGCGTCTTCGTCGTCAATACCCCCGCCGATACCGTCGATGTGATCGATGCCGGAAGCCACGCGGTGGTATCACGCATTTCGGTGGGTATCGATCCAGTGAGTCTCGCGGTGCGACCGGACGGGCGGGAAGTGTGGGTCTCGAATCACATCTCGGATTCGGTGAGCGTGATCGATGCCGATCCGGCGAGCCCGACATACCTTAGCGTGATCGCGACGGTGCAGGATATCGATCCGGCGACGAAGGCGACGCGCTTCGATGAACCGGTCGGCATCGCCTTCGCCGACAACGGAAAGGCCTACGTCGCGTTGTCTTCGGAGAACGTGATCGCGGTCATCGATGTCGAAACCCGGAAGGTTGTGAAACGCCTGAAGATTCCCGCGCAGGATCCGAGGGCCCTCGTGGTGCGGGGCGGTCGGCTTTACGTGATTCCCTTCGAGTCGAACAACCGGACGCAGCTTTCGGGTGGTGACAAGATCGACGGCGATCTCGTGACCTTCAACGCGCACGAGCATTCGATCGCCAACAACAACGTGCTCTCGCTCGGCCACGTTACCGACATCGTGAAGCATCCGAAGGTTCCCGACCGCGATCTATTCGTCTTCGACACCGCCACCGATGAACGGGTCGCGGCGGTCGAGGGTGTCGGCACGCTGCTCTACGGACTCGCGGTGGATTCGGGCGGCCATGTCTTCGTCGCCAACACCGACGCGCGCAACGACGTGAACGGGCGCGCGGGGACGCGCAAACACGGTCTCGCGGAACTGGAAAACCGTGCCTTCATGAATCGAATCACGCGCATTCGCTTCGACGGGGCGGGGGCGTCCACGCCGGAGTTTCTTGAGCTGGAGCCACTGCCACCCGCACAGCCGGTGCAGGGAGAGGCGCTGGCGACGCCGTTCGCGGTCGAGGTCAGCGACGACGACTCGACCTTGGTCGCCACGGCGGCGGGTTCGGACATTCTGTTCACGATGGATGCGGCCGATGGAAGCGTGCTCGGCCGCGTCGCGGTGGGAGCAGTGCCGCGGGGAATTGCCTTGGAGTACGGCGAAAACGGGCGGGCTTCCCGAGCCTGGGTCCTCAATGCGGTGGCGAATTCGGTCTCGCTGGTCGATGTCTCCGATCCCGCGATGCCCACGGTCATCGACACGATAACGCTCGAGGATCCCACCGATCCGAGGCTCAAGCGCGGGCGGATCGCCTTCGAAACGGCGTCGGCCTCGACGACCGGCACCTTCTCCTGCGCGAGCTGTCATCCGGACGGCCACACCGACCAGCTTCTCTGGGTGCTCAAGACGCCGGTGGTGACGGGAGGAATCCAGATCATGCCGCGTTCGACGATGCCCTTGCGTGGTCTGCGCGACACGGCTCCTTTCCACTGGGACGGCATCCCCGGCGATCCGTATGGAGGCAACAACAGCGCGAACATCCACGGTGCCAGTGATCCGAATAGCGACGCGAAGATTCCGGAAAGCGCGGTGCGCCATCTCATCGACGCGGGCCTTGCCTCGACCATGTCCACGGTGGGTGACGATCGGAAAAACGACGAAGGTAAAGCGGGTGCGCTCGGTGCCGCCGAGAGGGACGCGCTGGCGACCTTCCTCCTCGATATTTCCTATCCGCCGGCGCAGCGCCGACCTTACACGAATGTCGTTTCGGAAGAGGCCGCGAAGGGTTTCCGCCTTTTCCACGTCGAGGGCGACCATGACGGCAAGCCGCGACCGAACCTCTGCGGGAACTGCCA
The DNA here is from genome assembly GCA_024641425.1 of Verrucomicrobiales bacterium. Classification (GTDB taxonomy): domain Bacteria; phylum Verrucomicrobiota; class Verrucomicrobiia; order Verrucomicrobiales; family DEV007; genus JAHEDC01. Next base: position 10,762 of record JAHEDC010000093.1, read on the forward strand.
CCGGATGCCCTTTCTCGTGAGCACGAATACGCCGGGGACGGGCATGGACGCGCCGACCTGGCGCGGTGCTTACGACCGTTTCCTCATTCTGCCGCAGGGACGCCTCAACATCATCGATTTCGATTTCTACCGCCGCGTCGCCGAGGCTGGGAATGACGAGCGTAGTATCTGGCAGTTCTCGTGGGCTGGCCGAAAGCGTTTCGATCCCGTTTGGAACATGGTGCTGGAAGGGAGCACGGGGTACTCCGGTGCCTTCGCCCGACAGGCGACGCTGGATCGTAAGAGTGCCGATGAGGTCGCGACGCTCGATCTTCTGGAAGCCCTTGAACTTTCCGCTCGGGAAGGGGCCGTTGTCCTCGAAACGGACGGCGTGTTTTTGGAAGGGGAAACGCCTCGGACGGTGGCGATTCAGTTCGACCGCGATTTCGAGGGTGGTCGCTTCGTGATGAAATCCGGAGATCGCGCGGCCTTCACCGGCAAGGAACTGATCTCACTCGCCGCCGAGGGGCGTTTCCTCGGAACCTTCACCGCGCGGCACGGAGCGCACACCGCGCCCGCCCGACCGCAGCCCGCGCTTTGGACGCGCGGTCCGATCGAGGCCCAGCGTGGGCGACAGGATTTCCCGATCCTGCATCCAGGCGCGACCCGGATGGAAATCAGCGGTCGTCATTTCGGCGACGACGCCCGCGTGTTCGTAGACGGGCGAGGTGCGGAGGGCGAGCTTACCGTCGGGGTGGATGAATGCGTGGACATCCAATTGGCGTCGCTGCCATTGGAGGGCATGCATCTCGTACAGGTGCAAAATGCCGACGGGCTCTTCAGCAACGAATTCATCTTTCATGTTGTCGGCGATGCGGAGGCGGCGGACGCGTTGCGCCGTCGCATCAACGAGGACGGTGTCAACCGCGTCGAGTTGCTCGCGCAGGCCGTTCGGCGGGGGGAACTGAAGTCGGTGCGGCGCATTCTGGAGGAAGGGAAGCAAGTGCTCGACGCGCGCAATCCGGAAGGAGGATCGACGGCGCTCAGCACCGCGGCACTTTTTGGTCGGCTCGAAGTGGCACGCCTCCTCCTCGCGAAGGGCGCCGATGTTTCCAAGGCGAATGAGGACGGCAACACGCCGCTGCACAGTGCCGCGTTCCTTTGCCGCAAGGAAATGGTCGAGCTGCTCCTCGCGAAGGGCGCCTCCACGGCGAAGCGCAATGGTCGCGGGGAAACTTCCATCGATGCCGTATCCGGAGCCTGGTCGGAAGAATTGGCGGGCTTCTACCGCTATCTCGGCGGCTTGATCGGACAGGAAGTGGATCTTGAACGCCTTCGGGCGGAAAGGCCCCGCATGGCCGAACGCCTCCGGGCCCACCAACCTGGAGCGAAGGATCAGGCGGCGGCGAACCTCCCGTGAATTTCCTTGATTTCAAACGACTTCGGAAAAACCGTAACCTCATCACGCCATGAACAGAAAACACCTCGCCACCACCGCGTGGATCGCCCTTTCCGGCCTTGCCTTCGCGCTGGGTTGGAATCTCAAGCCCCGCTCCGCGGAAACCGTTGCCGCGGAGGACATGGAATTCACCGGTCGGTCGGGCCTCGCTCCCGTGTCGGCCCTCGCCTCCGGCAAGTCGAAATCTGCCGCCGCTGTGGACGCCGATAGTGAACGGAAATCCGCAAGGGGGCCCCTCACCGCCGCGCGGATGGCCGTGCTCGGCGACCTCTATCGCAATGCGAAAGGGCCCCTCGAACGGCGTGAGGCCTTCGCCGAACTCATCGCGGGGATGACGGCTGAGAATGCCCTCGAAATGCGCGAACTGTTTGCCCATCTGCCGTCCGAGAACGAGGACTTCCGTGACTTCCATTACGCCTGGGGTCAGGTGGCCGGAGAAGAAGCCGTCCTGCATGGCGCCGACACGCCGCAGGCCGACATGGGCGCCACGCTCGCCGGTTGGGCCAATGCGAACCCGGACGCGGCGAAGGCCTGGTTTGCCGGACTGGACGCCAACGCGAAGCCACCCACCAACCAGGAGTATCTGAAAGCGGGCCTGGTGCACGGACTGGCGGACGCCAGCCCCGCGCTGGCCGCCGACTTCGTGCTGGCGCTGGGAGAGGCCGGCGACAAGCGCGCGAAGGAGATGATCGGGATCATCGCCGGCCATGTCCTGCGCGCGGGCGGAGCCGACGAGGCGGCGGCATGGGCGGCGGGTCTTCCCGCCGGCGACCTGCGCGGGCACGCGCTCTTCGAGGCCGCCCGTGCCCAGGTGCGTGCCGATCCGGCCGCCGCCGCCGAGTGGGCGACGCGTCTTTCCTCCGACGGGAACGCGGGGTCGGTCGCTTACGGGATCACGATGGAATGGGGCTGGCGCGATGGCCCGGCGGCGGTGCAGTGGCTGGATTCGCTTGGCAAAACAGAGACCGCTTCCGCCTACGGGCCGGCCCTGGGGGGATGGGCGAAAACGGACCCGCTGGCCGCCAGCGAATATGTCGCCGCCATGCCGCCGTCCGAGGAGCGCGACCATGCGATCGGGGGGCTTGTTTACACCAACCGCTGGGAGAACCCGGCGGCCGCCGTCCTTTGGGCGAATGAGATCACCGACACCGGTCGTCGCCGCGATGTCCTGACGCTGGCCGCCGAAGCCTATGTTCGTAAAGACCCCGCCGGTGCCGCGGCATGGCTTCCCGGAAGCGGACTTCCCGCCGAGACGCAGCAGCGATTGCTCGGGGGGCGGAAATGAAAAAATGAACCTCTTACCCGCGCAGCGTCGCGGGGAAGTCCGGGCACAAGCGCGAAGGTGCGGCCTGGTCCGGAGCGTCGGCGAGGAAGAATTCGACCCTACCGTCGCGCCCGCAAATCCAGACTTCGAGCGCGCCGGCTTCAAAATAGAGCGCGCGCTTGTGCCGCATCTCGTTGCGCGTATTGCCGGGCGAAAGGACCTCGATGCAAATCTCCGGGGCCAGCGTGAAGGCGGGTGCGTCGGGCTGCGCTGTCCGACGTTCCTCCGACATCCAGGCCACATCGGCGAGTTTCACTCCGTCGGCCGTAGAGACCGGACATTCGGTAATGATGCTGCCGGCGTCGCCCAAGTTCACGCGCAAGATGTAGGCGATGTTCGATTGGCTTTCACCATGCTCGGGTAAGGGTGGGGGACTCATGACGGTTTCACCGAGGGCATTGGTCTCGACCCTGAAGGGGAGATTGGAGAGCAACGGGTCCACACACACTTCCCGCCAACGCGCGAGATTGAAGGCGTGCTGGTTCGTGATCTCCGGAAGCGCCGTTAGGGTTCCTTGCATGAAAGCATCCTAATCTACCCGTTCGCCTTTGTCGAGATTACGAATCGCCGGGAGTAGTCCCGGGAGCGGCTTCGTAGAGGCGGGAGAGTTCGAGGAGGACTTTCTCCAGTTCGGCGTAGTAGGCGTCGTCGTCGAGGGTGGACTTCTTTTCGCGGAGCTGGAAGACGGCCATTTCGAGGCGGTCCCGTTCGGCGCGGGTTTCGGGGCTGAGGGCGAGTTCGGCGGGGCTGGGGACGAGGTAGATCTGGTTCGAGCGGAGACCGTCGGGAAGGGCGTCTGCCTTCGGTGTTTTTGTCGCGCGAACGCCGCGGAACCAAGAGGCAGGGGTGCCGAGACCATCGCCGTTGTCCTCGATGACGGCTTCCTCGGTGGCGATGCGACCGCCGACGGTGAAGAAATCGGCGACGCTTTTGGAGGCGAAGAGGAAGGCTTCGAGAACCGAGACGCCCCCGTCGCGGTCGAGGTCGGCTTTTTCATCGGCGATGGAGGTGGCGAGGTATTGGCCGAAGTAGGCATAGGATTCCTCGAAGCCGCTTTTGGTGGCCGTGATGATGACGCGCCCCGGGCCGGAGAGTTCCTTGAGAAAGGGAGCGCTGGCGGCGGAGGTGTCGATGATGACGAGTGGACGAGCGTTGTCCTTCAGCGCGGCGGCGAGGTCGGCGGCGCTGAGGTCGGGGCCAGCGAGATTGAATTTGGCGCCGCGCTCGTCGAAGGTGCCGTGGCCGATGAGGACGATCCAGAGGGGCTCGGGGCTTTCCTTTTGGGCGGAGGTGGAGGCTTGATTCTTGAGGGCTTCGAGATCGCGGAGGATGTGGGTTTCGGCGAGGGCCTTTTCGGCGGCGGTTTGCCAGTGGGCGGCCTGTTCCTCGAATTTTTTGCCGAATTCGTCATCGCCGGGAGCGCCGACGACGAGGAGGATCTCGTCGGCGGCGAGGGAGGAGAGGGTTAGGAGAATGAGGAAGAGAATGCGCACGGGTGGCGAAAGTCGGGCAAAAAAGAAACCACCGGAATCTTGCCGGGGGAACAAGGGATTGGCAAGGAATTCCCACTGCCGGAAGGAACCCCGCGCGTCAGCTTGTTCGGATTTCGGGCTTGCCACCCCATCCCGATCCGCTAGACTCTGTCCCATGAAGCGGAACGCCTCTCTCTCTCTCTCTCTGCGCGTGCGTTCCGCCGCTCCTTTGGGCCCTCGCGCCGCCCGTATGCCTCGCCGCGTCCGCTCCGTGGGTTGCTGAGATGAGCACGAGCCCCGGTGGTCTCGTTTCGCTGTCCTGGGACTCGCGCTCCGGCTACGGCTACCGCATCGAGACCAGCGAGGATCTGGACGAGTGGCAGCCGCTCGGGTCTCTTTTCGGAACCGGC
>JAHEDC010000554.1 GCA_024641425.1 Verrucomicrobiales bacterium
TCTATAAACCCATTGGTAATTGATGAGGAATTGGAAGTCCAATGAACTGCATCCAAGGACGAAGTAGGCCGGAGGTTTTAACGCCCGCCCCCGCCCCCACCGGCCCTACGAATCCGTAGCACGACCGTTCCCCTGCCCCGCGAAGGGCGTGCGGGTGCCGCATCTCCTCGCACGCTGCGGAAACGAACGCATTGACCGGTCCCGCGTAACGCCCTACCCTTTCGCCCATGAACGCCATTGAATTCACCACCGAACTGAGCGGCGGCGCCGTCCTGTCCATTCCCGACGAGGTCGCCGCCCGATTGCCCAAGACGGGCCTGGCGCGCATCATCGTCCTCACCGACGAACCCTCCGACGACGCGGACTGGCGCGCGGGGGCCTACGCGCAGTTCCTCCGCGACGACCCGCCGGAGGACGCCATCTACGACTCCTGCCGCTGAGATGTTCGGCGAGGTTTTCATCTGCCAGTTTCCGTTCACATCGGGAGCTGGAGGCAAGGTTCGTCCCGCGCTCGTGCTTTTCGATCTGCAGCAGGATGCCGTCCTCTGCCGGGTCACTTCCGTTCCCCGATCCGGCCCGTTGGATGTCGCGCTCGACGATTGGCAGACCGCCGGATTACTCAGGCCTTCCGTCGCGCGCCTCGACCGCCTCGTGACGGCCGAGAAGACCATTTTCCTCCGCCGCCTCGGTGTTCTCAGTCCCGCCGATCTGGCTGCGGTCCGAAACACCTGGAACCGTCAGATGAAGCTCTGACGGAAACGCCTTACTTCAACGTCATAAGGTAGGCCATGACGTCGGCGAGCTCCTGCGGCTTGAGGAGGACGCCCATCGGGGGCATGGGGGAGACGTCGCCCACGAAGCCTTCGGCGAGCTTCGCGCCGGGATCGACGAGGCTTTCCCGGATGTAGGCGGCGTCCTTCCGCGTGGCGAGGCCGTCGAGGGCGGGGCCGACGACGCCGCCCTTCCCGTCGACGACGTGGCAGAGGATGCAGGCGGCGATGAGGTGCTCGTGGAAGATCTTCTTCCCGTTGTCGGGGACGCCGGCGACTTCTTCTTCTCCGGCGGCGGCTACCTCGACGACCTCATACGTGACCTCGGCGAGGGAAACGTCGTCCCACCAGGCGGTGCCGGTGCTCTGGCCCCAGCCGCCGAAGAGGCAGTTGAAGGTGAGGCTGGAGTTGCCGCCGGTATTGAAGTCGACGACGAGTTCCGTCCAGTCCTTCGTGCCCTTGAGAGGCTCGGGCAGGGCCTGCTTCTGAAGCTGGTGGATGTTGAGGAGGGCTCCCATCGCGCCCCGCACGTTCTCGGTTTTCACCCACGCGGAGAAGCGGTAGTCGGTCTGCGGCTTCACCTTCACGTCGGTGCTCCAACTGCTGTCGCCTCCGCGGGTGGCGGAGACGCGGGCGGAGCGCGCGCCGGAGTGGAAGACCTTCTCGTCGAGGGCGAAGTCGGCGTTCCCGCTGTGGTTCATGGAGCGCCAACCCTCGGGCTGGCCGCCGAGGCCTTTCTCGAAGGAAGCGTTGGCGAGGAGGTTCGGGCCGAGTTTGGCGGGGCCCTGCGCGAGGGCCTTCGCGCCCGCGAGCTTGAGGGCGAGGGAAAGCCATTCGTCGTTCCGATTCGTCTCGTCGCGCATGAGCTGCTGCGCGGAGCGGGTCACGAGGTCGGTGTCGGGGAACTCGGCGAGCTTGTCGAAGGCGGCGAGGCGCACGAGGAGATCGGCGTCGCCGACGACGGGGGAGGCGAAGAAGAGCTGGATGTCGGCCTCCTCGGTGCCGAGGGCGCGGATAGCGTTGCGGCGCAGTCCGGCGTCGGGGCTGAGGAGCGCGGCGAGGTGGGTCTCGCGGTCGAGGAGACCGAGACCGTGGAGCGACCAGAGCGCGTGAATGGCGGCGTGCCCGCCCGATTTCACCTTTTCCTTGAGCGCGGTTTCGGCGTCCTTTTTCCCGCCCTCGACGAGTATCCGCTGGGCGTGGAGCCGCCAGAACTGGTTCCCGTCACCCAGCGCCGCGACGAGGGTGGCGTTGTCCGCAACGGCGAGGGAGGTGATGGCCTGTTTCGGGGCCTTTTCCCAATTCAGGCGGTAAATGCGGCCGTGCTCGCGGTCGCGGAGCGGGTTGATGTGGGCGTTGCCCTTGCCGTTCTGCGCCGCATAGCCGCCGCGCTCGATGCTGGGTGTGGGATTGTGCTGGATGATGAAGTTATACCAGTCGGCGATCCAGAGTCCGCCGTCGGGCCCGACCTCGGCGGCGACGGGCGCGAACCAGTCGTCCGCGCTCGCGACCATGGCGAAGGCGTTCGTCGCCTTGTAGCCCGCACCATCGCGGTCGAGCCGGTATTTCCCGAGCAGGCGACCGGTCGGCCCGCAGATGAAGGCGATCTTGTCGCGGTAGCTTTCCGGAAAGGCGTTCGAGGTGGCGATCGTGTGGCCCGCCCCAGCGGTATAGCCGCCGAAGACGTCGACCTGCCGGACGTTCGGGGTGATGGGATGGAAGGTCGAGGAGTCGGCGATCATTTTCGCGCTCATCCCCTGCTGTCCCTTGGGATAGAGCGTGGCCGGAATGCCGCCGAAGAAACTGGGGTTATTGTTTGCTGTCGAGCCGAAGACATCGCCCTCCTCGTTGAAGCCGACACCCCAGGTGTTGTTGTTGAACTGGTAGAGGAATTCCAGCTTCGACCCGTCGGGACGGAAGCGGAAGACGCCCTGGCCGAAGCGCAATTGCTCGCCGCCGACCTCGCCGTTGAAGCCCGAGTAACCGACGGAGCCGTAGACCCAGTTGTCGAAACCATAGCGGAGGTTCGCGCACGTGGCGTGGGTGTCGCCGGTGCCCCAGCCGGTCATGAGGACTTCCTTCACGTCGGCCTTGTCGTCGCCGTTCGTGTCCTTCATGAAGAGGATGTGCGGCGGCTGCGAGACGAGGACGCCGCCGTTGGCGAAGGTGAGGGAATTCGGGATGTTCAGGCCGTCGGCGAAGACGGTCACCTTGTCGCATTTGCCGTCGCCGTCGGTGTCCTCGAGGATCTTGATCTTGTCGCTGCCGTTCGTGTGATCGGGGCGCACCTCGTTCGGGTAGTCAATGGTCTCGGCGGCCCAGAGGCGGCCGCGCTCGTCCCAGGCGAGGCCGATGGGATTGATGATGTCGGGCTCCTTGGCGAAGAGTTCGAGCTTCCAGCCCATCGGCACCTGCGTGTAGGCCATGCTGTCCTCGGCCGAGAGCGGGAACTGGTAGGGCAGCGGCTCGGGGCGCCTCTCGTAGTTCGCGATGTTGTCGCGCTTCTCGTAGCGCATTTTCGTGCGGCCCGCGAGGAAGGCGTCGTATTCGGCCTTCACCGCATCGCCGACGGCCCAGAGGATGCCGGACTTGAGGAGATTCTGGAATTCGGGCACGCCCCAGCAACGCTCGTCGTGGCCGGAGGCGGTATAGAAGACGCGGCCCTTGCCCTGCGTGCGCACCCACGTCCACGGCTCGGGCTTCGTGATGGGATCGCCGCCCCCGACATTCTCCCGCACCATGAGGACGGTGCGGTTCTCCTCGTTGTGGTCGGCGTGGACGTAGGTCTCGTCCCAGCAGGAAAATTCCTTCACGCCCGCGACGGCGGGATGCGTGGGCTGCGTGATCTTCGCCTGGAAGACGCCGGTGGTGTGGCTCTTGAACTGACCGCCGACGAGCTTGATGAAGGCCGGCTTCGAGGTAAAACAGGCGCTGGCGCAATGCACGGGAATGAAGCCGTGCCCGGATTCCACGTAGTCGATGAGCGTCTTTAGCTGCGTGTCGGTGATTTCGGTGTGGTTCGCGTAGAGCAGGAGCCCGTCGAAGCGGTTCAAGTACTCGGGCGTCAGTGCTTCAGACACGCTCGTCGTATAATCGAAGTAGATCGCATCCGGCCCCAGCGCCTTGGCGAGCATCGGGTAATAGGCGTTGCTGTTGTGGTGCTCGCTTTCGTGTCCGAGGAAAAGAATGCGGATCGGGCGCGGCGCCATGTTCCCAGCGTCCCCCCGCGCCTCCGAAATCAACGAAATGAGGATCGCAAGACCGAGCGCGGGCAGCAGACGTG
>JAHEDC010000094.1 GCA_024641425.1 Verrucomicrobiales bacterium
CTTTGCCGGGAGACTGCCTAAGCCTCTTCCCACCTCTGCCTTGCCCGAATCTCCCCGAAACAGTCCCCTATTCCCCGAAACCCGCTGGAGCCTTGTCCTCAACGCGCGGGGCGAGGAAACAGACGCCCGCGCCGCGCTGGAAGCCCTGTGCCGCGCCTACTGGTTCCCGCTCTATGCCTTTGCCCGCGCCCAGGGGAACGCGCCGCCGGACGCCGAGGATCTCACCCAGTCCTTCTTCGTCCACCTGCTGGAGAAGGAGGTCATCGCCCGCGCCGATCCCGCCGCCGGTAAGCTCCGCTCGTACCTGCTCGCCAGTTTCCGCAACTTCATGCACCAGACGTGGCGGACGAGCCAGAGCCTCCGGCGGGGCGGCAAGGTGGAGTTCCTGCCCATCGACCAGGCCGAGGCCGAGGCCCGCTACGCGACGGCGCCCGCCACCGACGACTCCTCTCGCCTCTACGACCGCCAATGGGCGCTCACGATGCTGAACCAGGTCATGGAAAAAATGCGCGTGCTCCATAGCCGCCGGGAGGAGATCGCCCAGTTCGAGACCCTGAGCCCCTTCCTGAGCGGCACTCCGGAGGCGGGCGAGTACGCCCGGGCCGCCACCCGCCTCGGCATCAGCGAATCCGGCGTCCGCGTCGCCGTCTTCCGCCTCCGCAAGCGCTACCGCCGCCTCCTGCGCGAGCAGATCCTCGACACCGTGAACGACCCGTCGGAGGTCGAAACCGAACTCGGCGCCCTCTTCGCGGCCCTCTCGGGGTGAGGCGCGGGAAGGCGCGCGTCCTTTTCGTTGAAACAGGGAAGGTCGGTTCCGCATAGTAGACAAGCGTATGGATGAGACGACAGAGGGCACACCGTGTCCGAAGTGCGGATCGTTCCTCCGGGGAACGGCCCTGGGCGGCGCGTGCCCGGCCTGCCTGCTCCTCCAGGCGGAGGCCCGGCCCGCCGACGCCGCGTGGGTGGCGGAGTGTTTCCCGCAATTGCTGGAAGTGCGGAGACTGGCCTCGGGCTCGACTTCCAACAAGACGCGGGTCTTCGAGGCCCGCGACTGCGAGACGAACGAAGCGGTGCGCCTCCACCTGATCCCGATCGACGACGGTGGCAAGGACGGCGCTTCCCTGCTCGGCGAGATCGAGCGCCGCTCCCGGCTCGCGCATCCCTCGGTGGCCCGCATCCATGATTTCGGCGAGATGGACGGGCACGTCTATGTGATCGAATCCGCGCCCGCGGGACAGAGCCTTCGCGAGACGGTGGGCCAGGGCGCGCTGAGCCGGGGCGACATGCTGGACCTTCTCCCCCGCGTCTCCGACATCCTGCGCGAGACGACCGAGGGCGGCGTCACCCTGGTCTTCGATCCCGACGCCATCTTCGTCGACGGGGAAGGGAAGATCACGCTCTCCGGGGAATTCGACGGCGAGGGCAGGAGCCGGGCCGCGACCCGCATGACCTGGGCGGAGGAACATCCCGCCGTCGGCAACCGCGTCGGCCGCTACAAGCTGGTCGGGCGGCTTGGCGAGGGCGGCTTCGCGGAAGTTTACCGGGCGCTGGAGGAGAAGCCGATCCGCCGCGAGGTCGCGCTGAAGATCCTCAAGGCGGGCATGGACACCAAGCACCTCCTCGCCCGCTTCGCCCGCGAACGACAGGCGCTTGCCCTGATGGCGCACAACGGGATCGCGCGCATCTTCGACGCCGGCGCGACCGATGCCGGGCGACCCTACGTGGCGATGGAGTTGGTCGAGGGCCAGGCCATCACCGGCTATTGCGATGAGAAGCAGCTCGCGATGGCGGCGCGGATCGACCTGATCACCGCCGTCTGCGGCGCGGTGGAACACGCGCATGGCAAAGGAGTGATCCACCGCGACCTGAAGCCGTCGAATATTCTCGTCGCCGAGGAAAACGGCGAGCCCCTGCCGAAGATCATCGATTTCGGCATCGCCCGCGCGACCGACGAACCGCTGGCGGCGAACACGTTCTTCACCCGGACGCACCAGTTCATGGGCTCGCCCGCCTACATGAGTCCGGAGCAGGTCGACGGCACCCGCGAGATCGACGCCCGCGCCGACGTCCACGCGCTCGGGGCCGTCCTCTACGAACTCCTCGTCGGCGAGTCACCGCTTCCCGAGGAAGACATTCCGAAGCTCGGGCTCAAGGAGGTCATCGAGAGGATCCAGAGGACGCCGGTCGAGCATCCCGCCGACCGCGTGGCGGGCTTCGCCCCCGAGCGCCGCGCGGAGATCGCGGCGGCCCGGGGGATCGACGAGACCGCCCACGCGAAACTCCTCTCCGGCCCGCTCGCGGACATCATTCTCAAGGCTCTGGCCAAGAACCCCGACGCGCGCTATCCGACCGCCGAGGCCCTGGCCGCGGATCTCGCCGCCTGGAGCGCGGAGGCGACGGTGAGCGCGCCGCATCGCCGCCGCCGCACCGTCCGCCGGCTCCGACGCGCGGCCCTCGGAGTGGCCGCCGCCGCCTGTCTCGCGACAGGACTTGCGGTGTGGAAGCCGTGGGTCGAACCGGAACCGCCGCCGGTGCCCGAACCTGTCGCCTACGTTCCCCGCGCGCATCTTCCCGACGGAAGCGTGCGCCCGGTCGCGCTTTACCAGTTCGAGGGCAATCTCGATAGCGCGATCCCCGACGGCCCGGACATGGTCGCCTGGGGCGAGCCCGCGCTTTCCTACGAGGACGCGGAGATCGGCGGCGCGACCGCGAAGGTGCTCCATTTTCCCCGCTTCCTCCCGAGCCAGTGGCTGAAGTTCGCCAATCCCATCGGCCCGAATGGCCCGCTCGGAGCCACGGAGACGAACGCCTGGACCATCGTCTATGACGTGATGTTTCCCAGTTTTACCGGCCCGGCCGCGCTCTTCCAGTGCCACTCGGAGAACTTCGGCGAGGCCGAGCTGTATGCGGGACGCGAGGGCATCGGCTCCCGCTTCGGGCTCTTCTATGGCGAGATCCGCGAGGGCGAATGGTACCGCATCGCCATCGTCAGCAACCACAACGGGCGCTCGCAACTCTACGCGATCCACGTCAACGGCACCCGCTGGGGCGTTCCCTGGGTCAAGGGGATGCTCGACGCCGGCTATGCCTTCGACGACGAGATCCTCCTCTTCTGCGAGGGCGACCAGAAGACGGCGGAGGGCTATGTGAACAGCGTCGCCTTCTACGATGTCCCGCTCAGCGACGAGGAGATCCGCACCCTCGGCTCGCCCTCCGCGGCGGGGATTCCGGAGACGTTCGTGCCGAAACCGTCCGCTGAGGACGGCGAATGGCTCTTCGCTACCCGCTTGGCCCCCGCCGATACCCAGAACCACGACGCCGTCGGCTCGGCGCTCGCGGCTTATGGCGACGAGGCATGGAGCGCCGCGTGGGGAAGCAGCGCGGCAGCGAAAGGCGCCGGGGCCGTCTATCGGATCACGCGGGATGCCACGGGAACGTGGATGCCGGGGGAACTTTTCACGCCTCCCCAACCCGCCTGGCCGTCGATGGGATTCGGGGCCGCCTGCGCGCTTTCGGAAACGCGCGGCGTCATCGGCGCTCCCAATTCGGGAACGACGGGGGAATGCTTTCTCCTGCGGCGCGCGGGTCCTGGTTCGGAATGGAGCGCGCCCGAGCGGATTCGCATCGACGGGCTCGACGCGAACGCCGCCGTGGGGACCAGCGTGGCTTTCGTGGACGGGAACACGTTCGCGCTCGGCGCTCCGGGACTGGCGGGGAACGGCGGCATTGTGGTCATCGATACCGCAAAGGAAACGACGGAAATCCTCCGGGCACCGACCCCCTGCGGCGATTCCCTCGCCGCCAGCGGGAGCCTTATGGTCAGCGGGAGCCTCACCGACAGGGCACCGCTCACTGTTTTCGAAAGGAATCCCAAAGGGAACTGGGCCGCCACCATTTCCATCGCTCCGCCGGAGGGAGCGAAGGCCTTTGGCGCGAGCCTCGCCCTTTCCCCGGATGCCACCCGGCTCGCCGTCTCCGGCGGCGCGGAGGGCGCGGTGCTTCTCTACGAGCGGGACGGCACGGGATGGCAGACCACCGCCACCCTTGCCGCGCCGCCCTCGGAACATCTCTCCGGCTTCGGCGACGCGCTCGCCTGGATCGACAACCACACCCTCGCCATTGGCGCTCCCGGCGGGAGCCGGGACGGACGCCGCACCGGGATCGTCCACGTTTTCTCCGAAACCGGCGAAATCGGCTGGGAGGCCCGGCGCACCATCGCGCCCGCCGTCGGTTCGCAAGAGGCGAAATTCGGAAGTGCCCTCGCCGTCGACGGACGCCGCCTCTGGATCGGGGCACCGGAGGATCACACCGACCGTCCGTCCGGAGGCTCGGCCCAATTCATCGATATTCCCCGCTTCGAGTCCCAGCGCTTCGAAACCCTCTCCCCAATCTTCACCTACGGCTCCGACGTCGCCCTCGCGGGCGACCTCGCCGCCGTCGGCACGCCGGGCATCGACGACCGCGTCTATGGTGGGGCCCTCGGCATCTTCCGACGCGATGCCACCGGCCGCTGGAAGCCGGAACCCGCGCCCGTCATTCCGGACGGGGTTGTTCCCAACGGCAGCTTCATCCGCGTCGCCGTCGGAAGTGACACCATCGCCACGTTTCTGGGAGCCGAGATTCACCTCTTCGGTCCCGGAACCGACGGCTGGGCGAGCCGGGCGGCCTTCCCCCGCGAGACATCGGCCTTCCTCGCCGCGCACGGCCGCACCACCCTGCGTCCGACCAACGGCGGCCTCGAGTTCTTCGAGGAAAAGGACGGGACCTGGGCCAGCACGCGAATCTTCGCCGATACGCGCTACGCGGCGCATCGTCCGGTCGCCCTGACAACGCGCACCGCCCTGGTGTCGACCGGCGACGGGGTGGATGTGCTCGAGGACAAAGGCGGCTGGAACGTGACCCACCACCTCGCCCGCCCCATCGCCCCGCCGCCCGAACCCTACTTCGCCGCCGATCTCGCCCTCACCGAAACGGTCGCCGCCGTCGGCTCCCCCGCGCAGGATTTCCAGTCCTCCGTGCCCGGTGGCGGTCGCGTCCACGTCTACGAAAGGAAGCCCGGTGAGCCCTTCACCCCCACCGCCGTCCTCACCGCCCCCGGTTCCGCCGACATGCCCTCCTTCGGTGCTTCCGTGGCCGTTTCCGGCGATATCCTCCTCGTCGGAAATCCCTCCATCGCACGCGGCCTCCAACCCGGCCGCGTCGAAGTCTTCCGCCGCGATCCCGCCAGCGGAAAATGGACCCACGCCGAAACCCTCGCCGTCTCCAACGCCGAGCCCGGCGACGAGTTCGGCATCCACGTCGCCCTCGACGGCGACCGCGCCCTCATCGGCAGCAAGGCCACCTGGGCCTACTTCTTCGACCTCGGTCATTGATCACCGCTCCGGAGCACTCTCCTTTCGGAGTGCGGAAGTCACTCTTCCGCTTTGGGCGGAGGGCAGTCGCACTGGCCGCGGCGCGGAGCCGGGGGGGCGAAGAAACTGCGTTGACATGTAGCGGCAACGGCAGTGCGACTGCCACGCGAAAGGACTGCGGAGTTTCCCGGAAAGCGGAAGAGAAGTTTCCGCACTCCGAAAGTGAGCCCGCCGTAAGCGACGCCCGAAGGCGGCCCCGCGCCTGAATCCTCGCGGCAGCTTCTGGACTGCGCCCGTCCTCTGGGGCTTTCGGGGAGGACGCGTTCCGGCCTCCTTCGATTCCGCCACATCAAAAACCAGGGGCGGGCAATGGTCTGGCGGCTGGAAATCCTCCCACCCCCACACCGGATTTTTCTCGTCCCCGCCCGCGATTTCCCTATCCTCGCGGCCATGCCCCCGCTTCTCATTCTCCTTACCGGCATGGCCGTCGTTCTCGGCGGTATCCTGGTGCTCCGGCTCCACGCCTTCCTCGCCCTTATCGCGGGGGCGCTCACCGTGGCGCTGCTCACTTCGACGACCGCTCTCGAAACCTTCGCGGCCCATCAGGTCGAGATCGGGAAAATGGCCGCGCCCGAGGCGGCCAAGCTCGCCACGAAGTCCGCCGCTGACCGCGTCGCCATCCAGTTCGGCGACACCTGCGGCAAGGTCGGACTGCTCATCGCCTTCGCGGCCATCATCGGAAAATGCCTCCTCGATTCCGGAGCGGCGCAACGGATCGTCGAGGGCATCCTCGCCGTCTTCGGGGTCGCCCGCGCCCAGCTCGCCTTCCTCGTTTCCAGCTTCCTCCTCGCCATCCCCGTCTTCTTCGACACCGTCTTCTATCTCCTCGTCCCGCTCGGGAAAGCGATGCGCCGGAAGACGGGGAAAAACTACCTCCTCTACATCCTGACCATCGTGGCCGGCGGCACCATGGCCCACTCACTCGTCCCGCCGACGCCGGGCCCGCTCTTCGTCGCGGGGGAACTCGGCGTCGACCTCGGCACCATGATCGCCGGCGGCCTCGCGGTCGGCCTCGTGACCGTCGTTTTCGGATATTTCTACGCCGCGTGGGCGAACCGCCGCTGGGAGATTCCGCTCCCGGAGGAAGACAACGCGACCAACGCCCCCGCTTCCCCCGAAAGCGCCGCACTGCCGCCCTTCTGGCTCGCCATCCTTCCCATTTTCCTCCCGCTCGTCCTCCTCGGCCTCGGCACACGCTATGACACTCTCTTCGCAGACAAGAATGTCGCCCTCGGCCTCGGGGCCGCCATCGCGCTCCTCACTCTGGCCCGGCAGAACCGGCTCGTCGGAAAGCGCGAGCCGCTGGAAAAATCCACCCAGTCCGCCCTCATGTCCGGCGCGGCCATTATCCTCATCACCGCGGCCGGCGGGGCCTTCGGCGGCGTCCTCCACCAGACCGGGATCGCCGACAGCATCCAGGGCCTGAGCGCAGGCGCGGCCCGCACCTGGGCCATCCCGCTCGTTTTTGCCATCACGACCCTCGTCCGCACCGCCCAGGGCAGCGCCACCGTGGCCATGATCACCGCCGCCCCCATCGCGGCGGCCTTCATCGGGCCCGACCTTCCCTTCCACCCCGTCTATCTCGCCCTCGCCATCGGATGCGGCTCGAAACCGATCCCGTGGATGAACGACAGCGGCTTCTGGATCATCACCCGCATGACCGGCATGAAGGAAAGCGAGACCCTCCGCATCGTGACCCCGATGATGTCGCTGATGGGCCTGCTGGGCGGCCTCGTCACCTGGCTCGGCTCCCTCGTCCTTCCCCTCGCCTGATCCCTCCCGGCCTACCGTTGCTCGCGCAGGTGCAGGTAGAGGATGCGCTTCACCTCGGCGATCCCCTGCGGATGCTGGTTCGTCCAATGCCCGCTGGGAATAATGATCTCGCTCTGCGCGCCGTCGAGATGGCTGCTCCAGTAGGGCACGATGCCGTCGGTGCTGACGGGTTTGGTGTGGTTGAGGTTCCCGCCCTTGCCGCGGTCGCCGAGGATGGAGTGGAAGGGAATGCCCGGGGCGAGCGGGAGGGTATCGAGGTTCCGGACGAAGCGGTTCTCGGGATTGAGGAAATCGATGCTGTTCGGCATTTTTTTCATCTCGGTTCCGGTCGAAACTGGTTTTGCGAGACCGAGGGCGCTCATGTCGCCGCCCAGCATTTTCGCGGGGCCGCCGATCAGCTTCGATCCCATCTTTCCGAAGAAGTTGGTCGCCATGTCCGCCCCCCGATGCGAGGGCGAGAGAAAGATGACCCGGGCGATTTCGGGCCTGTGCTTGAAGATCAGCGACTCGGACATGACCTCGCGGGTGGCGGCGGAAAACGGCATCTCCGCCGGCGGTTTGTCATAGACCGCGTCCCAGAGCTTCATCCCGCTGTCGGTCATCAGGGTGCGGCTGATCATGCCTCCCATACTATGCCCGAGGACGACGATGTCCTTGTGATCGGGATAGCGGGCGTTGATGGCGTCCATCTGCCTCCGCAGAAGGGCGGCACTATACGGGTAAGGGTTGCCGGAAGCATAGCTGAAGAACCAGATCTGGTAGTTCGCCCGGATGACCGGATCGGCGCGAAGGGTTTCGATCATGGGCGCCCACGTCGCCTGCGAGTCCCCGAGTCCGTGGATGCACAGGATGGGAATCTTGTTCGGGTCATAGGGTTGAAGCCGTGCCAGCCGCGCTCCAGTGGCGAACTCGTCGGGCTTGAACAAGCCCCCCAGTTCCTTTTTCCTCGGTTTCAACTCGGCCAGGGCCAGGGCGATGGGGGCCCGGAAATCGGCCGCAAGGGGATAGGTTCGGCCACCCATGGCGACGGTCTCAACCGACAGGGGGTCGACCAAGGAGGCGACGCACTCGCTCCCGGTGATCTCGACCAGTCCTGTCATCCCGTAATAGATGTGCTTTCCCTGGGAGTATTGATCGACGGTCGTTCCATCGATCTTGCTCACCGCAATCAGGGGCGCTCCGAGTCCGGATTTCTGGGATTGCTCGACCACGAGCTTGCCCTTGAATTGGTAGCGATCCGCCGGGAGAATACTATAGTTTCCAGGATTCCGCTCCGGTCGGGGATCCGACGGGAGGGAAAAGACCCACACCTTCCGGTCGCCGAGACACCTCAGGGGCGCCTTCCACGGCTGGAGCCCCGATTCCTCGACGATCTCGAAAACACGGGCGACAGCGAAATTGTAGTCGCCACGCGCCTGGGCGTTGTTCGGGTTTTTCTCCAAGGCCGTCGACGCCGCCGCAACCGCATCCAGATAGAAGCCGATGCGGGTGAGCGGCTGCCTCCCGGACTGTTTCCCGGCCTCTGCAATCAACTGCCCGGCGGCGGTTCCCGAGCGATAATCCGGGCTCCTCTCGCTGACTTTCGAGTAATAGCTGCAACTCGGCGATGCGGTCGCGATGGCAAGGCCGAGCACAAGGGCACGGATTCCTGCCGTTTTTCTTTTGATGGGGTTGTCGTTCAACATGGATCTAGGGAGCAATCTTGGAATTTCAAACGGTTTTCGCCATTCCTTTTGGGGAAACCATCCGGAATCATAGGGCAGAATCGGAGCGAAGCAAAAAACCTTCGCACGCCCCCCACTATGGCGTCACACTGATCTTTATCCCTAGCACGTGCCGCATTCCCGGTTGCAATGTCACGACATCGGGGCCCGCGTTTGCCGCCTCGATGCAAACCATCCCGGGAAAGCCGTCGTCCGGAAAATCCCCGAGCCGCGCCGATTTCTCGATCCACGGGTTCCAGACCACGGCCGAGCCGCTTCCCTCGCGGGTGACGCGGATCGCCCGTTCCCAGCCCTCGTCGACGATTCGGCATTCCCCTTCCGTGCCGACATAGATCCGATCCACCTCGCGGTCGATGATGATATCCCCCTCCTGCCGCTTCACCGCATTTCCTTCCAGCTGATCCCAGTATTCCACTCCGTCGAATCCCTTGATCCGCACCTTGCCGATCTCGCTCACGGAAAAATAGGTATGCAACGCCGCCGTCATTGCCTCCGGTGCATCGCCCGTGTTCTCCGTCGTGAGCCGGAGTTCCAAGGCCGAGCCGACCACGATCTCCAAGGTCAAAGCGAGATCGGATTCCTTTCCCGGCATCGCCAGCCTCAGGCGCACGCGGCCCGCATCGTCGACCCCCGTTTCCTTCACTTCCCACATCCGGATGCGCGCCACTCCGTGGGCCGGTTTCTCCGGGCTCCCGCTCGGATGGTTCCCGAACCAGGGCCAACAGATTGGAATCCCCCCGCGAATCGCCTTCCCCTCCGCGAACACTGCCTCGGGGCTCATCCACAAGACCGGATGCTCGATCCCCACCGGCTTGAAATGTGTTACATGCGCCCCGTAAAGCGAAATGTCCGCCTCCCCGCGGTCACTTCGAATCCGCGCGAAGGGCAGACCACCCTCGCCTTCGTCGAAGGACAGGACATCCGGAATTCCGCAGCGCTTGTTCAAGGCATCGATTTTCAACATGCCGACACTGTACCCGCCTCCACTCCACGACGCGAAACGAAAATGCACCAACGCCCAAATGCTCGACAATTCCCCCGCCGTCCGCCATTGTCCCCGCCGACATGACTGAGCATCTTTCGCCGTTTTCCCAGCACCGCCCGAAGCGCTCCGCCGACTCCTTGCGTTCCGCGCGCTGGTTCGGGCGTGACGAGTTGCGTTCGTTCGGCCACCGCTCGCGCGCGAAGCAGCTCGGCCTCGACCGCGACGACTGGGAAGGCAAACCTGTCATCGGCATCCTCAATACCTGGTCGGATCTGAACACCTGCCACATGCATTTCCGCGTCCTCGCGGAGCAGATCAAGCGCGGCATCCTCAAGGCCGGCGGGCTGCCTATGGAAATCCCCGTCATGTCCGTCGGCGAATCCTTCACCAAGCCGACGAGCATGCTCTACCGGAATTTCCTCGCCATGGAGACCGAGGAATCCCTGCGCTCGAATCCCCTCGACGCCGCCGTCCTCATGGGCGGCTGCGACAAGACGACGCCCGCCCTCCTCATGGGGGCGCTTTCGATGAATCTCCCGGTCGTCTACGTCCCGGCCGGCCCGATGCTCAAGGGCAACTGGCGTGGCGAGACCCTCGGCAGCGGCTCCGATGTCTGGAAATACTGGGACGAGAAACGCGCCGGCAACCTGAGCGACGAGGCCTGGTGCGAGATCGAGGACGGCATCGCCCGCTCGCCCGGCCACTGCATGACGATGGGCACGGCCTCGACCATGACCGCCCTCGCCGAAACCCTCGGCTTTTCCCTCCCCGGCGCCTCGTCGATCCCCGCCAGCGATTCCGCCCACATCCGCATGGCCGTCCGCAGCGGGAAACTCGCCGTCGACTGCGCGTGGCACGACTGGAAACCGTCCGACTTCATCACCCGCGAATCCTTCGAGAACGCCATCACCGTCGACATGGCGATCGGGGGCTCGACCAATGCCATCGTCCACCTCATCGCCGTCGCCGGACGCGCGGGACTCCCGCTACCACTCGACGATTTCGACGCCATCTCGCGCAAGACCCCGCACCTCGCCGATCTCCGTCCGGCCGGGAAATACCTCATGGAGGACTTCTACTTCGCCGGCGGGCTGCCCGCCCTGCTGAATGCCATGGGCGATCTCCTTCACCGCGATTGCCTCACCGTGAACGGACGCACCCTCGGCGAAAACTTCAAAGACGCGGCCATCCACAACGAAAAGGTCATCCGCCCGCGCGCCAACCCGGTCGCCGAGAGCGGCGGCACCGCCGTCCTGCGCGGCAACCTCTGTCCCGACGGCGCCGTCATCAAGCACGCCGCCGCCGATCCCGAACTCCTCACCCACACCGGCCCCGCCCTCGTCTTCGAGGACTACCCCGACCTCAAGGCCCGCCTCGACGATCCCGATCTTCCCGTCACTCCCGATTCCATCCTCGTCCTGAAAAACGCCGGCCCCAAAGGCGCTCCCGGCATGCCCGAATGGGGCATGCTCCCGCTCCCGAAGAAGCTCCTCGAAGCCGGTGTCCGCGACATGGTGCGCCTCTCCGACGCCCGCATGAGCGGCACCAGTTACGGCACCTGCGTCCTCCACATCGCCCCCGAAAGCGCTCTGGGCGGCCCCCTCGCCCTCGTCCGCGACGGCGACCGCATCACCCTCGACGTCCCGAACCGTACCCTCACCCTCGAAGTTAGCGACGACGAACTCGCCGCCCGCCGCGCCGCCTGGTCGCCCCCCGCCCCGCACTACGCGCGCGGCTATGGAAAGCTCTACCTCGACCACGTCACCCAAGCCCACGAAGGCTGCGACTTCGACTTCCTCCACCACGGCCCGCCCACCCCCGAACCCGCCATTTTCTAGCTCTCCATGAAAACCTCACCCATCACTCCCGAAGACCTCGCCCGTTCCGTCATCGCCGTTCCCCCGCTCTGCCGGAACGCCGATGCCGACTTCTCCCTCAACGCCGCCGAGAACGCGAAACTCATCCGCCACCTCGAAGCCGGCGGCGTCTCCACCCTCCTCTACGGCGGGAACGCCAATCTCTACAACATCGCTGTCTCCGAGTACGATGCCCTCCTCGGCCTCCTCGCCGAAACCGCCGCGCCCGACACCTGGATCATCCCCTCCGTCGGCCCCTTCTACGGCAATGTTCTCGACCAGGCCGCCCTCCTCGCCGGACACCAGTTCCCGACCGCGATGATCCTGCCCACCCTCTTCCCCGCCACCACCAGCGGCATCCAGACCGCCGTGCGGAAATTCGTCGAACGCTCCGGCATCCCCGCCGTCCTCTACATCAAGGACGCCGCCTACATCACCCCCGAAGGCGCGGCCCAACTCGTGAATGAGGGTCTTATCTCCTGGATCAAGTACGCCATCGTCCGTCCGAATCCCAACGACGATCCCTACCTCGCCGAACTCATCACCCGCGTCGATCCCTCGATCATCGTCTCCGGCATCGGCGAGCAACCGACCCTCGCCCACCTCCGCGACTTCGGCGTCCAGGGCTTCACCTCCGGCTGCGTCTGCGTCGCCCCCGGCAAATCCATGGCCGTCCTCCGCGCGATTCAAACCGGCGATTACGAAACCGCCGCCAGCATCACCGCCCGTTTCGAGCCGCTCGAAAACCTCCGCAACACCCACGGCCCCATCCCCGTCCTCCACCACGCCGTCGCCCTCGCCGCCGTTGCCGATACCGGCCCTTTTCTTCCCCTGCTCTCGCCTCTCGCCGACTCCCTTCAGCAGCGGATCGTTCCTGTCGCGAAGGAACTCTTCACCTTCGATCGGGAATGAAGCGGAGTCTTCGGGCCCGCCCCAAGACCTCCCATTCAACCCGATTCTTTGTGTGACACGGTCGTCACACGCGATGTTTCCGGGAGATTGATTTGTATCTCACCGAGCACGTTCTTCTCGCATTTTCAGACTTCCGCCGCTTGTTCCCCGAATGACCGAAACTGAATCCCTCCCGCACCGTGGTGTCATCGATTTGTCCCCACGCACGAAACTCCGTCTCTCTGGAAGCGATCGTGTCCGCTATCTCAATGGGCAGGTCAGTAACGACGTGCGCAAGGCAACGCCTGACTTGGCCCTCCCTGCCTGTGTCACCACGGCGAAGGGAAAGCTCAACGCCCTCGTCCACATCACGCTCGCGCCGGAGGGAGATTCCTTCCTCATCGATGCGGCTCCGATCCTCCGGCAATCGCTCGCAGCCCGCCTCGAGCGCTATATCATCGCCGACGACTGCGCACTGGAAGACATCACCGACGCCTTCGCGCTCCTGCATGTGAGTGGCGCCGACGACTGGCCCGGCGGGATTCGGAACGTGCATCGACTGGGAGGGCCGGGCTTCGACCTCTGGCTTCCTCCGGAAGAACTGCCCGGAACCCTCGCGCGATTGGCGGCGAAAGGATTCCCGCTTCTCTCATCCGACGAAGCCGAACAGCTCCGGATCTCCCGCGCCATTCCTGCCTGGGGCACCGAGTTGACCGAAGAGACCCTCCCGGCCGAGGCCCTCCTCGATGTCCATGCCATCGACTTCCACAAAGGCTGCTACGTCGGACAGGAAGTGATTTCGCGCATCAAGAGCGTCGGCCGGGTGAACCGCCTTCTCGTCGCGCTCCGTGGAACGGGAGATCTGGTTTCCGGCTCCGTTCTCACCGCGCCGGACGGAAAGGAAATCGGTAGCCTCACGAGCAGCGCGGGCCCTCTCGGCCTCGGCTTTGTGAAGCGCGACTTCGCCAAGCCTGGCACGGCGATTCTTTCGCGTTCCCCCGAAAAAACGCTTCCCACATCCTGCGAAATCCTGGAAAGTAATGCCCTATGAACCGTCGTGCTTTCCTAACCATCGCCTCGCTGACCCCGTCCCTCCTTCTGCCCGCCTGCTCGCTCCTGCCCAAAAAAGGCGATGGCGGAGACATGGAGGGCGGCGTCGGCATGGGAGACAAGAACACGGTGCATCTCCGCCTCGACTTTAACAAGCAGGTGCGCACCGTGGTCATTCAGCTCGACCCCGAGGCGGCTCCCGAAACCTGTGCGAACTTCCGGAAACTCGCGTCGAACAAGTTTTACAACGGGATCCTCGTCCATCGCGCCATCCCGAACTACCTCGTGCAAATGGGGGATCCCCTGACACGCCGCGAATCGATGCGCGCTTCCTGGGGAACCGGCGGCCCCGACTATACCGTCCCCGCCGAAATCGGACTTCCACACAAGCGCGGAGCCGTGGCCATGGCCCGTCTTGGCAACGACCAGAATCCGGACAGATCCTCCAACGGCAGCCAGTTCTATGTCTGTCTTGACGCGATCCCGTCGCTCGACAGTGGTTACACCGTGTTTGGCAAAGTCATCAGCGGCATCGAAATCCTCGACGAGATCGCCGCCCTTCCGACCGATGGCAACGACGTCCCGCGCAAGCCTGTCGAGATTGTCGGAACGGCACTCGTGGATGAGACCGCCATCGTGGCAAAGCCACAGCCCTCCGAGAAGAAGAAGGAAATGCCCGCAACCGCAACCGACCCGAACAAGGGCTTCCTGGAGCGGACCATCGAGCGGATCTGGTAGAAGGGAACGGCGCCACCTCATGGCGGAAGCAAAAAAGCACGCCCTGGAAAACCAATTTTCCGGACGTGCTTTTTCTAGCACCCTCCTCATCGCGCCCACCGTTCCAGCAGGGCGATGGTTCGTGCTGGAGGGTTATTAGGGTTTGCAGCTCGTGCAACCGGCTTTCCCGCATTTCGGGCACTTCGCGGGAGCGGCGGGCGCGCACTTGCCGGCACAGGCGGCACTCCCGCAGGTGGCGCACTTCGAGGTGCCGGTACTCACGCAGGCGGGCATCAGCGCCAACGCGGCGGCTCCGCAAAGGATCATCATCGTATGGGCAATTCTTTTCATAGTCTGGATTAGTTGGATTTCAGGATCAGTTCTGTGACCTACAGTCCGCCAGAATTCCCCCGAGGAGGCGAGAAAAAAATCCGGCCCGCAGTGGGTTTCTTCTGAATGACGCGAGTCGCTCAAGATGCGGGTTCCCTCTTCCTTCGCACGAATCGGATCGGGTGAAGGCCGCGTTGGAGGTATGCTAGGGTGCTCGCAGTTCCGCGACGTCACCGGCAATCAGCGCCCGTCCTTGGGTATCCCATTCCAGATCCGGATGGACACCGATCATGTATCCCCAAGGGCCTCCACGCGGGCCTGAAGGCGCCCCCCGAAAAAATGCCGAGCCCTATTGAGGGCATTCGTGCCGCAGAACGCCTCCGAGCGGGGGCTTTCGCCTCCGCCCCAGAGAACGTGTCGCGATGATGCCCGCTTGCGTCCACCATCCGCTACGACCATTCGAGCAACTGCCTGTCGGGCAGGCGATATCTCAGCGTCATCCGTTGCCCCGCCATCGCGAGCGTGACGTCTTCCCGATATTCGATTCCCGCGTAAGCCTCCATCGTGATGTCCAGCAACCCGTTCGTGCGAGTCTCGATCATGAGCGCCCGAGTGCTGGGAATTCCTCTGCCGACG
>JAHEDC010000095.1 GCA_024641425.1 Verrucomicrobiales bacterium
CGAAGTTCGAGGTCGTGCTCGTCTCTCGGGCGACAAGGCCAGCGGTGAAGGCGACTGTCCCCGCCGAGGACAGATCGACAACCTGCGAGCGAAACTCTCTCCAGATATCTCCTCCCGCGTTCGACATCGTCACTGTCGGGGAAACCGCGCCATCCGTCACCCATTGGGGCGGAAGAGGCGTGGCGGAGAGAAGGTCGGATAGGACGCCATTAATCGCTTTGCTCCCCAGGAAAATGGGAGCGGAAAGCACGATCTGGGTTGTAATCGCAGGCGTTCCCGCATCAGCGAGTGTCACCGTGATGGCACCGTCGGAAACTCGATAGGGCCCGAAGGCGACAATGGCCCCATAGGAACCCGTGGGAGGTGTCCCGCTCGCGGCCACGAGCGGCGTCGTGTCGGTGGCATTCCAGCTCGCCGAGACGAATTGCGAGTTCACCACCACCTGAGCCGTGAAAAGATCATCGGCGGGATCGACGGTTCCCCGGAGATCCCTGGCGAACGATTGCGGCACCGCTGTGATGGCGCCTCCCGGAGCGGTGACCGTCACTTGGGTCGTGCACGCCGGATCGGAAGAAGCCGTCAAGGTGAGCGTGAGCGGACTCTGGGCGATCGGGAAGGGCCCCAGGGTCACGGGCACACCGTAGGCACCTCCGGGGGAGCCGGGCGCGTTGCTTGTCCAGGTCGTCCCACCGTTGACCGCCGTCGCGATGACGTCAAAGGAGAAGGTATCGTCGGCGGGATTGAAGGGCGTGCCCGTGGTGCTCCGAACCACATTGCCGGTCGAGGCGGTGAGGATGCAACCGACTTCCGCCGAAAGTTCCAACGCCATCACCATATCACTACTCGTCTGGCTATTGCTTCGGACGGACACGGCCAAAGTGTGCGCTCCGGGAGCAAGGCTTACCACCTGCTTGACGATGCGCGCGTTGGGATTCAAAACCGCTTCTCCGGGGATTTCGCCCCCCGTCGCGGCACCAGCCGTAAGGGAGAGGTCGAGCAGCCGCAAGGCATCCTCGGTAGCGGTAGCGTTCGCGGCATTCACCTGCGGCGTTGCCGAATACTGGTCACGATTCACGGGCGTCGTCGCCGCCATGTTGATGGCGGCGACCAACTCTCCGTCCAGGTAGATATAGGCACCGTCATCAATCAGATAACGGAATTTCGGAAGAACCAACGGACCGTCACCAACAGGCACCGTGAAGGTGGTGCGAAAATAGGCCGCGCGGCGCTGAGCGCTCGTCGGGGTGGTCAGCTGGCCGGCGAGACCATTTCCCGGATTGCCGTCATCATCCCCAAAGCCGGAGAACTCGGCTCCAGCCACCGCGAAGTAATTGATGACCTCGTAGCCGATGGGTGCCTGCGACACCCCCGAGTCATAGGAATTCGTCGTCGCCGGGACGCCGGTCAATCGTGGAGCGGAACCGAAAACCGGTCCGTTGTATTGCGACGCGAACGCCGCCTCGGGCAGAATCCACGTCGTTTCGAAATCCGCGTCACCACCGACGGGGACGTCAGGGAAGGCCCCCATCGGATGCATGAATTTCCAGCTCTGGTTCCAATGAACGAGGACGGACTGCTGGGCGGAAGCCACTCCCGTGCCTACGAGGAGCGCCGCGAAGGCCATGGACGATACATTCTTCATGATCATTTGACGGGGATTGGGGTTCTGGTCGGCGATGCCGTAGTTGGGGGCGGGAGCTTCCGATTTCACAACTTACGCGGTCAATCCGCGCGGGAAACGCCGCATTACTTAACCGATCCACACCCCGGCGCCATCAGAATCGCCTCTTTTCCGGAATAATTTTAAAAACATTCCCGGAATCGGGCCGCGACGCCTTTCCCTTGCGCCGGAAGTGCTGTTGCGCTTGGTTGAAATCCAGCCGAACAAATATTGAATCCCATGCCTTCGACTCTTGCCCCACCCGCCAACGACCTCCGCGAGGAAATCCTGCGCCTCAAGAAGAAACGCAACGCGATCATCCTCGCCCACAACTACCAGATCGGCCCCATCCAGGACATCGCCGACTACGTGGGCGACTCCCTCGGGCTTGCCTACAAGGCCCGGGACACCGATGCCCAGGTCATCGCCTTCTGTGGCGTCCACTTCATGGCTGAAACCGCGAAAATCATCAATCCGGACAAGACCGTCGTCCTTCCCGACAAGGAAGCCGGCTGCTCACTCGAGCAAGCATGCCCCGGCTCGAAACTGGAGGCCTTTCTCAGGGAAAACGCCGAAAAGGACTACTACGTCATCGCCTACATCAACTGTAGCGCCCACGTAAAGGCCCTCTCCGATGTCATCTGCACCAGCGGGAACGCCAAGAAGATCGTCGAGGCCGCGCCCGCCGAGCGGAACATCCTCTTTGTCCCCGACCAGAACCTCGGGGCCTGGGTCATGGAGCAAACCGGTCGCCCGATGCATCTCTGGCAGGGCTCGTGCTACGTCCACGTCGAATTCACTCGCGACAGCATCGCGAAAATCCGCGAGGAATACCCCGACGCCGAACTCATCGCCCACCCCGAATGCACCTACGCCGTCCGCATGCTTGCCGACGAGGTCTGTTCGACGGAGAAAATGGTCCATTACGCCCGTGGCTCAAAGGCGAGGAACCTCATCGTCGCCACCGAGACTGGCATGCTCCATCGCCTTCAGAAGGAAGTGCCCGACAAGAACTTCATCCCCGGGCCCACCGACCACTGCAACTGTGCCGAGTGCCGCTACATGAAGATGAACACTCTCGCGAAGCTCCATAACTGTCTCCGCGACCTCTCCCCTACCGTCGAGATCCCCGAGGACATTCGCGCCCGGGCCGAGGCGCCGATCTTGCGGATGCTCGAACTCAGCAAATAATCGGCAAGGTTCCGCGATCTCGGCTTCCCGATCTCGGCTTCCCGATCTTAGCCGCGTCGGCTTCCTGCGCGATTGCGACGGCGAACGAGCAGGAAGACGGCGGGTGAGATCACGAGCAGGCACCGGGGATCGGGCTCCGGAATCGGCATGAGCGCGGGCACGAAGGACACGCCGTCGATCCCGAAATCGTGCAGTTCGCCGGCCTGGAATTTCCCAACGCCCTGGTCGCTGAAAACGATGTGAATCGACGCGATGTCCCCCGCGAAAGTGATCGTCGCGTTGCCCCCCCCTTGGTTCCAATTGCTTTTATCGATGCCAATCAGGGTTCCGGGAGCCAAAAACTGGACGTCCGCTCCTTGGCCCGTAATGGTGGGATAAATGATTGCCCCCGTCGTGGTCGTGGCAGTGATCGTGATTTGGTCGCCCGACTTGGCATTCTCCACCTTTTTGTTGTCGCGACCAATGTCAAAGAAGCTCAGGGTTGCCCCGTTCACACCATAGGTATGGCTGAAAGTGATGTCCAGGGTGAGCTCTTCTCCCACCGTGGCCGGATTCCAACCAACCCCCAGAGCCTCCGCGATGCCTGTTCCTCCAGTCAACCGGTTGTCGTCGTCAAGGTTTGAGAGCGATGCGGTGTCGCCACCGAAAGTCCAAGTGACATCCCCACCGTCCACGCCTGCCTCGACGTGCTGCAAGTCGGAAGCAATCCAGTCGGCATTCGCCCACAATACCGATGCGCCATTCGCCAGGACGGGCATGAGTGCGACCAGACACGAGGTGAGGACGATCGCGGACACCGCTTTCCGCATGGGAATTATCGAAGGGTTATTCTTCATATTCAATTCGGGTTTAGAGATGGAAAATGGGGAGAATCGCGGGACAGGCGGTTAGCCATCCGGTCATTGAACCGAGGCGACCACGGAGCTGCCGGAGAGCGTTTCCCCGTCTCCCGGGTCGCCGCGCCATCCTTCCCGAATGAGACGGGCGATCGTCACCTGCCGCGTGCGGGCGCTCTGCGGAGAGAATTCCAATTCGAGCGTGAGCGGGGCTCCTCCCCGCGAATTCCTCAGCGCTTTCTCGATCTCCGCCGCTTTGGCGCCCCCTCGCTCCGCATAGGCGTAGCCAAGAATTTCACTCGTAAGAGGATCCATGACTCGAACACACATGTAGGCGTCGGCGCTCGCGAAACCATAGTTGTAATAGTCATCCGCTGCCGCCAACACCCTGAACGGGTGGGCCCGCGTTTCTTCCTCCGCGCTCGAGACCGCGATCGATTCAGTCCAACTGCGTGGATTGAAACCCACCGAGCTTTCCCACTCGATGACGCCGCCTGTGGTGCGGTGCTCCACGACGAAATTACAGGAGGAGAGATCATCATACTCGACCGCCACGGTTGTTGTTGGCATCTCACCTACCGCGCCTTCGTAGAACCCGAGACCACTCGCCCTCATTCCCACGATCTTCCGGCCGAGTTTTCCGGGATTCTTCCCATAGTATTCCTCCATCTTTCTCCTGACTCCGCCGCTGTCCCGAACATAACGCGCCTTGCCCAGCAAATCGTCGGACTTGTGGAAGTTCCGCACCACTTCCAACGCCTCGGCCTTGAATTCCCTCGCGTCATCGCGAATGTCCGGAATCCCTATCCCCTGTTTCGCTCGCGGGCTCTCCTTGGGAGCCATCGCGAGAACAGGTTCCCCTCCCCCCACTCCCTGCGTCGCGAGAATGCCAAGCCCCGCCATAAAAATCGCAAAACCCGCCGCCTTCATCACCATGGATTCCCTCGGTATCCGCTTCAAAATGCGGCCCACAATTCCTCCCCGCGCCGTCACCACCCCCGTGAATCGCTCGGGATGGATTAGCGATTCGATGTGTTTTTCCATATCGACCGCGCGACTTCCTTTCCGCACCCTCGGCGCGCGAATTGCCGAAAAACAGCGTGAGCACCGTGTCTTGCGACCAGCGAACCGGGGATAGACCGCCGATGGAAAATGGCATGCCGGGCACGTGAAGACGATCATTCCTCGGTGATATTCCGGTCGGAATGTCGGCACTTTCAGGAAGGGCGATTCCTCCGCAGCCGTCGCGCTGGCCTTTACGAGAGGAAGATCGCGTTTCGACATCCGCAACCGACGGGGCTTCGGAGCAGGCGCAGGCTTTTCCTCGCCAGAATTGATCTCCCGGAGCATCGCCGCGATTTCCACAAGACTCGCCTCCATCGTCGCCAAGGCAGTATGGGAGATCTGCGGCAGCTCACTCCCATTTTCTTTCCGCACCTTTCTCGCCGGCTGATTTGGCTGGATCGCCTCCAGACTTCCAACCACTTCGCGACGCTGAGGCAGGCCTACGTGACGGTGCCGTCCGCCACGATGCTCCCGCCCGAGGCTCGCACACAAAAGGCGTCCCACACCGTTTTCTGTTTGTTGGATAAGCTGAATGGTTCTCATTGGGCAATGTTAAATTAACCTTAAATAACATTATTGCAATAATTTCTGTTATTTTTCATAATCAACGTAGAGGGATGCGTTGAGAGTTGAAATGAAGAACACCGCTGCTGGACGAGCGGATCGGAAGTGGCTATGCTCTGCGATCATGGAAAAACCGAAAATCGCCGACATCAAACCCGCCGTCCTGGAACTCGAACCCGGAGACTATTTCTGGTGCGCCTGCGGTCTCTCGAAGAACCAGCCGTTCTGCGACGGCAGCCACAAGGGCACCGGCTTCGCTCCGAAGAAAGTGACGCTCGACCAGAAACAGCGTGTCGCGCTCTGCAACTGCAAACACACCGCGAATCCCCCGTTCTGCGATGGGTCGCATTCAGGACTCGCTTGATCCTGCGACCGACGGGGCCCGGACATTCCCGGGATTAAAATTCCCCTCCCGCGTATCCCACGCGGAAGTCCTCTTTCCATATTCAATGACAGCCCTCCTCCGCTCCACATCCCTTGCGCTTCTTGTCCTGCAGGCCTCCCTTACCGGAACAAATGGCCAATTCGGTGACGCCAGCGAAATCAATCCCTTCGCTCCGGGTGCCGACGGTTTCAGCGCTAGCGAGGAAGTCACGGCCACGCTCGTTTCGGAGGTCAAATCCATCGCGCCCGGCGAGCCCTTTACTGTCGCCTTCAAGATGGTGCATGATACCGGCTGGCACACGTATTGGCGGAATTCCGGTTACATCCAGCAAAGCCCCCGGGTCGCCGAATGGGACCTTCCGGAAGGTTTTGTGGCGGGGGAGTTGCAGTGGCCCGTGCCGGATCTCGGAGACCTCCAGGGAGCGAAGGCCTATTTCTACCATGGCGAAAACTACCTGCTGGCCGAAATTACTCCCCCCGATTCGCTGAAACCCGGGGCCAGCGCCTCGATCGGAGCGCATTTGAAGTGGCAGCGTTGCGACGAGGACGTCTGTGCCAATGGCGATGCCAGGCTCTCACTTGACCTCCCCGTCGCCGAGTCGGCGGAAGTGGACCCCGCCGTCCACGCGATTTTCGAGAAGCTGCGCGCCGAGCGCCTTCCCAAGCCGATCACCGGCTGGACCGCCGACGCCTACAGGAACGCGCAGGGCGTCCAACTCGTCCTCACTCCCGGCGAGGGCGCGAACCCTGATCCGACCGACATCTACTTTTTCTCCGCTGACGCGCAGATCAACGGC
Source organism: Verrucomicrobiales bacterium (assembly GCA_024641425.1). Classification (GTDB taxonomy): domain Bacteria; phylum Verrucomicrobiota; class Verrucomicrobiia; order Verrucomicrobiales; family DEV007; genus JAHEDC01. Next base: position 6,498 of record JAHEDC010000095.1, read on the forward strand.
CAATCGGCCCAGAAGATCGTGAAGGAGGATGGCCGCTACATTCTCCAACTCGACAACAAGAACCCGGAATACGAGGCCCCGGACACTCCCTCGACCACCCTCCCCGGTGTCCTCTTCGCGAAGAACGGCTGGCTCGCCGGCCAGGCCTTCCCAACCGGCTTCGACATCGCACCGAAACTCCAGAATGGCGCTCCTCCCGCCGGCGCGGTTGATCCTCTTGGCGGAAAATCCATCGCGCTCATTCTCTGGTTCGCCCTCGTCGGCGGCCTCATCCTCAACCTGATGCCCTGCGTCTTCCCCGTCATCGGGCTCAAGATCATGGGCTTTGTCAACCAGGCCGGCGAAGACCGCCGGAAGATCACCCTCCACGGTCTCGTCTTCACCGCCGGGGTCATCCTCTCCTTCTGGGTGCTCTCCGGCATTTTCTTCGCCCTCCGCGCCACAACTGAAGGCGCAGGCTGGGGCTTCCAGCTCCAGGATCCCTGGTTCGTCTTCATCCTCATGATTGTCATGCTCGTCCTCGCCCTCAACATGGCGGGCGTCTTCGAGATCGGCACCGGCGCGGTCGGCGTCGGAAGCGAACTGACCGCCAAGGGCGGCTACACCGGCTCCTTTTTCTCCGGTGTCCTCGCCACCGTCGTGGCCACCCCCTGCTCCGCGCCCTTCCTCGGCACCGCCCTCGGCGCCGTCGCCACCTTGCCCGCGATCCCTTTCTTCGCCGTCTTCACCGCCATCGCCGTCGGCCTCTCGCTCCCCTATATCGTGCTCTCCATCTTCCCCGGACTCGTCCAGAAACTGCCGAAGCCCGGTCCTTGGATGGAGAGCTTCAAGCAGGGCATGTCCTTCCTCCTTTTCGGCACCGCCGGCTACATGCTCTGGATCTACGGCGGCCTCGTCGAGGACGCGAACCAACTTTATGCCATCATCGGTCTCGCCGTCATCGCCCTCAGCCTCTGGATCTACGGTCGCTGGACCTCCCTCGTCCGTCCGCAGGCCACCCGAGTCCGGGCACTCGTTATCGCCCTTGTCTTCTTCCTTGGCGGAGCCTGGCTCGGTTATCCCAAGAAGGATGCGCTGATATGGACGAATTGGTCGCCCGAAGCCGTCGCCGCCGCACAGCAGGAAGGGCGGCCGGTTTACATCGACTTCACCGCCCGCTGGTGCGCCACCTGCCAGACCAACAAGGCGTCCTACAAGGATTCCAAGGTGAGGAAGGCCGTGGAGACGAAGAACATCCTTCTCCTCAAAGGCGACAAGACCGTGGAAAACCCCGCCATCGAGCAGGCCCTCGCCGCCCTCGGCGAAGGAGCCATCCCCGTGAACGTCCTCTATCTTCCCGGCGATGAGGAGCCGATCATTCTCCCCAAGATCCTCACGACCGGAGTGGTCATGGAATTCTTCGACAAGATCCCGCTTCCCGAAAAGGGACAATAAGACCAGGCGCCCGGGAGCGAGACGGCTTGCGTGTTCACACGCCATTCGCCAGAAAAGAACGTCATGCGTTCCCGGTGGCGGCCCGTGCATCCCCGCCGCTCCCGTTCGGCCGGGCACCCGCTCGTCTTCGCGCCCGTCTCGTGCTGGTTCGCGATCCAGTATCCCCCGTTCGCCAGCCTTATCGCACCGTTTGCACTCTCCTTTTTCCGGTCACCGGCATGGGTGCCTCTCGGGGCAACCGAAGCGGAACGCTGGCGCTGGCCCGAATTCCGCAACGCCTGCACGCCGCGAAGTTCGGCCGATCTCTCCACCGTGAAGGAGCGCGTCACCATGAACGGGGAATGGAATTCATCCGGATCCGAGGGCATCGGCCTCGAGCCCGACTTCATCCACGGCATCCTCGCCAACGATCCCGTCGACCTTGGTGACCTCGCCCTCGGAAGCCCCGTCCAAGGGCCGCTCGCCGATCCCTCCGATGGGGCCCGCGCAAAGCGTGACGTCCCACTGGTCGGCCTGCTTTCCGTTCAGGCTGTCAAAGTGGGGCCGCTCCCGGAAAGAGGATCGGTGAAGGCCCGCATCAGCGCTTTTTCCCGCCCAACAAACCGCCGAGCAGCGTTCCCAGGCAGCCGGATTTGCCTGAACCGGCTGCGCCTCCCGCCATCATCCTACCGGTCACCATTCCGGCGAGATCGTCGAGAATCTGCCCGTCGCCATCGCGGTCGAGCATACGGGCCAGTCCACCAAGCCCACCGCCGGACTTTCCCCTTTTCGCAAGTGCCCCCAGAATTAGAGGGGCGAGCATCGGGATGAGTTTCGCTCCCATCCCCGCGCTCAGCCCGAGTTTCTGCTCCAGCATCTGCGCCGCCTGCGGGCCGCTTCCGCCCAGAAGGCCGCCGAGATCCGGATCGTTCGCCGCGCCCTGCGCCTGACTGCCTTCCATCCTGGAGAAGTAGCCATCGAGATCCTCCAACCCTCCTTCATCGCCGTGTTTCTCGATGATGTGCCCGAGCCGGGCCTCGCCACCGTGATCGCTCGCTTGTTGCCGCAAACCGCCAAGAACAAGCGGCCCCACGGCTCCGATGGCGGCGCGCGCCTGTTCCGGGCTCAGGTTGAAGCGCTGAGCCAGTTTCGCGGCCGCGTCGCTTCCCAGGAGTTCTTTCAGGTCGTCGTTCAGGTTCGCCATCGGAATAAAATGTGCTGAAATTCAATCAGGGAATGGTGGCAGGCGGCAGGCGTGCCCCGTTTCTCGCTTTTGGCAATCGTCACCGTTTCTGAAGCGAAAGGCAATTGCAAAACAGGGGTGCCTGACAATTCCTCTGTTGCCTTTGGCCCGCATGTGCCTTTAATGGCGTCGAATCCAAACCAATCCCGGTTATGAACACACCCACGAACACCATCCTTAAAGTATGAATCCCAAATCGATCCTTGCCGGTCTGGCATTGCCCCTCGCGACCCTGACCCTCCTCGCCACAGGTTGCACCAAGAAAGAAACGACCGCCGATGCCGGCGGAAGCGGAGGAGGAGACACGAGCGCCAGGATCCTCCGCTTCTCGGCCATCCCCGACACCAAAACCACCGAGCAATCCCAGAAGTTCCAGAAACTCGCCGACTATCTCTCCACAGAACTCGGTATCAAGGCCGAGTTCGTCCCCGCCGCCGATTACGACGCCTCGGTTACGAAATTCGCCAACGGCGAGATCCAGCTCGCCTGGTTCGGCGGCCTCACCGGAGTCCAGGCCCGCTCCGAAGTCCCCGGTGCCCTCGCCATTGCCCAGGGCGACACCGATCCGAATTTCTATTCCTACTTCATCGCGAACGCCAGCACCGGCCTCGAACTCTCCGATGACTTCCCCGAGGGAATCAAGGATCTGAAATTCACCTTCGGTTCCAAGCAGTCGACCTCCGGCTGTCTCATGCCGAGTTACTTCATCATCGGGAAATCCGGCCAGAAACCCGAGGAATATTTCTCGAAGCCGGTCAATTATTCCACCGGCCACGACCAGACCGCCCTCCTCGTTCAGGACGGGACCTGGGAAGCCGGCGCGCTGAATTTCGCCACCTTCGACGACATGGTCAAGAAGGGAACCCTCGACCCCGAGAAGTGCCGCGTCATCTGGAAGACTCCGACCTACGCCGACTATAACTTCACCGCGCATCCGGATCTCGAGAAAACCTTCGGAGCCGGTTTCATCGAGAAACTCCAGGCCGCGCTCATCGCGATCAAGGATCCGGAGATCCTCGCCGCCATGACCCGCGGGGCCATCATCTCCGCGAAGAACGAGGACTTCAAGGGAATCGAGGATGTAGCCAAGCAGCTCGGTCTCCTCCGCTGATCGCTCCACCATCGCCGGCGCATGCGGGAACGATCCCCGCATGCGCCGGGTTCGCGATCCCATGCCTGGCTCCGCCGCCGCCTTTGACCTTCAGGGAGTTACCCGAGAGTTCGGCGGGCTCCGCGCGGTCGATGGTATCGACCTCCAAATCCGCGAGGGCGAGCAAATTGCCTTCGTCGGTCCCAGCGGAAGCGGCAAGACAACGCTGCTCCGTCTCCTGAATGCGACGCAGCGCGCCGATGGCGGCACCGTTGCCGTCTTCGGTGCGAACGCCGCAGAAGCGACGCCGCGCGAATTGCGCGCGCTCCGCTCCGACATCGCGTTCATCCCGCAAGATCTCGGCCTCGTCCCCGGTCTCCGCGTCCATCAGAACGTCGGTCTCGGCCGCGTTGGCAAACGCACGTTCCTCCAGAACCTCCGCGGCCTTCTTGCTCCGAGAAAGGAAGACCTCCAGACCATTCACGGCATCCTCGACCGCGTGGGCATCGAGGAAAAGCTTTACCATCACGTGTCCACGCTTTCCGGTGGCCAGCAACAACGCGTCGCCGTGGCCCGAGCCCTCTTTCAGCGGCCTCGGGCCCTCATCGCCGACGAACCCGTCTCCAGCGTGGATCCCGCCCGCGCCGAAAGCATCGTCGCGTTGCTCACCACCCTTGCCACCGAAGGCGCCCTCACCCTCTGCGCTAGCCTCCACCACCTCGATCTTGCCCGCCGCTACTTCCCCAGGCTCATCGGGATGCGCGCCGGAAAAATCGTCTTCGACGCCGCTCCCGACGCGATCCCCGAAGACACCTTCAAAGGCCTCTACGACCTGGACGACCGGGAGATGGTGGAAACCTAGCGCGCTCGATTGATGTTTCCCGCTGCAACAGGGGTCCACCGCACCGGATCACGCCGACGTACCCTCCTCGTCCTCGCCATCACCGGCCTTCTCTGCGCGTGGTACCTGAAGCTGAATCCCGCTGATCTGGTGTCGGACAAGGGCTGGAAAATCGCGCGAGACTTCTTTTCGGCGGCGCTCCATCCGGCGCTAACCTATGAAGACGGGCCGGTGCCCGAAAACTGGGAACCCCTTCTCGTGAAGGCCGGTCGAGGGATGATGCGGACGTTTCAGTACGCCGTCGCCGCAATCAGTCTCGCGTTGCTCGGCGGTGTGATGCTCGGCTTCCTCGGGTCGCGGCGCTGGTGGCCCGAATCGGCCCGGCGGGGTCTCAACCGGACCGCCTTCATGGCGCTCTATGCCGTCTCCCGTGCCGTCATGGCATTCACCCGCTCCATCCACGAATTGATCTGGGGACTCCTTTTCATCACGGCCGTAGGACTTTCACCCGAGGCCGGCATCGTGGCCATCGCCATTCCCTACGCCGGCACACTCGGGAAGATCTTCTCGGAGATCCTCGACGAGCAATCGCCCCGTCCGGCCGCGACCCTCCACGCGATCGGTTCCACTTCCGTCACCGCCTTTCTCTTCGGCACCGTCACGGGTGCCCTGCCCGATCTCCTCACCTACACCCTCTACCGATTCGAATGTGCGCTGCGTGCTTCCGCTATTCTCGGTTTCGTCGGCATTGAGACCATCGGCTACTACATCAAGACCGCCGGAAACGAACTTCACTGGCGCGAGGTCTGGACCTATCTTTACATTCTCATCATCGTGATGGTCATCGTCGACCGCTGGGGAGCGGCGGTACGACGCCGACTCGCTCCCTTGGCCAGCGCCACCTGCACGCGATGACTTCGTCCGTATCCAGTGAACGGTTGGATGAACTCCGACGCAACCGGCCCCGGAGCCCGTTTCTGAAAGGGAGCGCCCTCGCCGCCGCCTCTCTCATCGCGTGGGCATGGCTCGCAGGGGGCGGCATGGGCACCGTCCTCAGCGCGGAACAGCGGGCCAGAAATCTTGGGCGCTTTCTCGAGAAACTGAAACCCTATCCCGTGCAACAGGGCGGCGACTGGTCCGAGGCCCTCCCGTGGGCCGGACAGCTTCTCCGCGGAAACGGTCTGGAAGCGTGCCTCAGCACCCTTGCCATTGCAACCGGCGCGATCCTCCTTTCCGCCCTGATCGCCCTCGTGATCGTTCCCGGAGCAAGCCGAAACCTCACCGCCGCGACCCCCTTCGGTCTGCCCTCATCCAGGCACCCGGGAGGCTGGCGCGCGCTGGGCGCCATCACCCGCGGTTTTTTCATTATCACCCGCGCCGTGCCAGAATACCTTTACGCCTTCCTTCTTGTCGCCATCCTTGGCCCCACCGCCTGGCCGCTCATCCTCGCCCTTGCCATCCACAACACCGGCATCCTCGGTCGCCTCGGTTCCGAAGTGATCGACAATGCGCCTCCCGGTGCTACCCGGGAGTGCCTCGCCCGCGGGGGGCGCCGCTATTCGGTCTACATCACGACCTTGCTCCCGGAATGCTTCAACCGTTTCCTCGTCTATTTCTTCTATCGCTGGGAGACCTGCGTGCGCGAGGCGACCGTCCTCGGAATGCTCGGCCTCCTTTCCCTCGGTGCCCTCATCGACAACGCCCGCGTCGCCCGGCGTCTCGATGAAATGGTCTTCTACGTCCTTTGCGGCGCGGTCATCGTCATGCTCGGCGACTTCCTCTCCGCCCTCGTCCGCCACCGGCTTCAACGGCGCTAGGAACCGAAATATCCAATAAATATTCGCGCGTGTATACCGCCCGCGTATTCTGCCCCCATGGACGAACCGACCACCACGCTCAGCGAGGAACACGCAGAGGACACCTTCGAACGCCACCTCGAATCCGGCGATTCCGCAGGCATGTGCCTCCTCCTCGAGATGCTGCCCACGGACGAAACGATCCGCCTTCTCGGCCAACTGAACGCCGAGGACCAGGGCTCCGTCCTTGCCCTCCTCGACCCCGAACTCGCCGCCGAAATCGTCGAGGCCATGCCCGAGACCCAGGCCACCGCCGCCATGGAGGAAATGGAACCGGGCGCGGCGGCGGGCATTTTCGCCGAGCTTCCCGACGATACCGAGACCGAACTCCTGCGAGGGATGGACGACGAGGAATCGGCCGCCATCATGAGGCACATCCCGGGGGAGGACGCCCAGCTCCTCCGCGAGCGCGTGGCGTGCTCTCCGGACTCCGCCGGCGCGCTCATGAGCGAGCAATTCATCGCCTTCCCTGCCGCCCTCACCGTCGGCGACGTCCGCAAATCCCTTGAAGCCGAGGCCGAGGACCTCTCCGAATGGGCGGTGCAATACATCTACGTCACGGACGAGGCCAAGCGCCTCATCGGCGTCCTCCGCCTCCGCGACCTCCTCCTCAGCCGCCGGCAGCGCGTCATCTCGGAAATCATGCTGCCGAATCCCCTCACCGTCCCCATGACGGCGACCTTCGAGCAACTCGAAGCCTTTTTCCGCGACCACCATTTCTTCGGCGTCCCGGTCGTGGATGGCGAGTCCCGCCTCATTGGAATCCTCGCCCGCGAGGCCGTCGACTGGGCCTCCGAACGCCGGGCCAAGAATACCTTCCTCAAGTTCAGCGGTATTGTCGGCGGTGAGGAACTCCGGAACCTTCCCCTCGGCGTCCGCTGCCTCCGCCGCCTTTCCTGGCTTGTCCCCAATATTCTCCTCAACATGATGGCCGCCAGCGTCATCGCCGTCTACGAGGATACGCTCGACGCCGTCATCGCCCTTGCGATCTTCCTCCCCATGGTTTCCGACATGAGCGGATGCTCCGGAAACCAGGCCGTCGCGGTCAGCATTCGCGAGCTGACCCTCGGCGTCCTCCGCACCAAGGACTACCTCCGTGTCGTCCTCAAGGAAGGAGCCCTCGGCATCATCAACGGCACCGTCCTCGGCCTCATCCTCGGCACGATCGCCACGCTTTGGAAGGGAAATATCGTCCTCGGAGCCGTCATCGGCGGCGCCCTCGCCCTCAACACCGTCTTCTCCGTCCTCCTCGGCGGTCTTGTTCCCCTCTTCCTCAAGCGTCTCCGCGTCGACCCGGCCCTCGCCTCCGCCCCCCTCCTCACCACCTGCACGGACATGTGCGGCTTCTTCCTCGTTCTCGGACTCGCTTCAAGGGTGCTGCATCATCTGGTTTGACGAGAGCAAGTCTGGAGCACGGCTCCGGTCGGAAAGCAATCAGCCTTCCCCGCCACAAGGACGGGGAAGGCTATTTACGGAATCATTCGAACTTTGGGTCGGTTCGGGATTGTCGCGAGACGCCCGACCTAGAAGCGGACAAGCTTACCCCACAACTCGCCATAACCCGTCTTGTTCTCATGAATCCGGAACTCGTCGATCGTCGAGAAGCCGTTTTTCGTCGTTTTCCCGAAGGCAAGCTCCAGGCGGTAGTCGAGTCCGTTGATGTTCACCGAGCCCGAGGACTGGATATCGTTCAACCGGAAGTAGTCGGCGTCGCCATCGGCAGTCCCGGTATTGTTCGCGGTCGAGAAGAGTCCGAAATTGAAGTCGAAGCTCTTGACATAGCTGCTGCCGGCAAAGGCGATGTCGATGGAGAAGTCAACCGCCGTCGCATTCGTTCCGAGGAACGTCGTGCCGTTGTGGTATTCCATGTTCCCGAGGAGGAAACCCTGTCCCGACCCCACATTGTCGAAAACGCTGCCGTAGAATCCGGCGTGGTTGGCCGAGGTGGTGCTGGAATAGGCCGTGCCCCATGTGAAGTCGCTCCCGGAATTGCCACCAGTCAGGTTGGTCACCAGACCCGCGTCCCCGGTCGCATTCCGGAAGATCCCTGAAGCGTATCCCGAGATGAGCCAGTCACTCGGGGCGCGGATCTCGTCGTCGACGGTGCCGGAGGCGTCCACCTCACCATTCGGGCCACCAGAGCCCTGTCCCGGGTTGCTCACGTCCACTCCGTCGATGTTGTTGCCGTGGCCGTTGTTGGTCTTGCCGCTGCCATCGGTAGGCGTGACGCTATAGACGGCAATCACAACCTCGCTGTTGTTCCACGTGGCCGCATCCTGCGATTCCGAGTAACTGTAGATCGTCGCGCCAGGCCCGACCGAAATCGGCCCCGTATATGCTACCCAATCCATTCCGTTCGTGGAGACCTTAACAACCGAGGTTCCACCCGGGTTCTGGTTGGC
>JAHEDC010000555.1 GCA_024641425.1 Verrucomicrobiales bacterium
CGACCTACGAGGAAATCGAGGCGAAGCTGGGACCGCCGTCATTTTCGGAGTTCTCGGTAGCGATCGGTAAGACGCTCATGATTTACACGCGGCCGGGGAGCGAGTCCGGAACGGGTGGGGGGCGCAATGACGCGGGTTTGGTGCTTTACGTCGACCGGGAGAAACCGGTGCCGTTGGTTCCGGCATCGGCACCAGTCCCGCCGGATCCGGATCGCGGCGCGGATTAGGGCGCGTCAGGGAACGACGAGGTGCCCGCGGGTTTCGGCGAGAGTGATGGTGGCGACGGCTCCGGAATTGAACTCGATGAAGTCGGCCTCGATGCCGTCGCTGAAGAGGACGCCGTTCTCGGACATGAGTGAGCGGATGGTGAGCTGGGTTTGCGCGCCGATTTCGCCGAAGACGAGGTCGGCCTGGGAGCTGCGGCTGGGGAAGGGTTCGCGAACGGTGAAGTAGAGTCTGGGCGTTTCCCAGGGGACGGCATTCGCGGCGGGCGGGACGTCGAGGGTCTGGCCGGTGAGGGCTCCCGCGATACCGGTCGCGCCGCGAAGCAGGCTTTTCAGCCATCCGCTGGAGCCGAGCGGGGTCGAGACGATGACACCGCTGGAGGAATGGGTTTCCTCGCGTCCGGCGCTGGCGATGACGTAGCGGGCGGAGACGTGGGATTTCTGCCCGATGAAGAAATCGTTCACGGCGAGGATGTCCTGGCCGTCGTTGAGGGAGGCGCGGGCCATGGTGACCGTGCGTTCGTTGTGGTGGCGGGCGAGGACGTCGGGAACGACGGAGGCGAGGTCGCGGACGAGGAAGGGGAGGAGGACGCCGTCCCAGCGCGAGGTGTCGGGATTGACCCCGATGAGCGGCTGGCCTCCGAGAAGGTACTTCAGGGTATTCGCGACGAGCCCGTCCTGACCGATCGCGATGACGGTATCTTCGGGGCCGAAGACGAAGTTCGGGAGAAACATGCGGTCGATGACCTGGACGCGGCCCCAGGTCTGGAGGAATTCGGAGGCGGAGGCGACAGCCCGCTTGTAGGCGACATCCTCGGCCTCGTAATCGGCATAGTTTCCGCCCCGGCTTTTGACGAAGAATTTCGCCTGACTCTTCGTGCTGAACTTGCGCTTGAGATCGTCGGCGCGGGTCTGGCGCACGACGACGACGATCTTTTTCTCGGTGTGGCGTTTGAGCAAGGCAAGGGGAGAAGTTCGAAATTGGAATGCTGAAGTGAGAAGTGGAGGGAGGTGAGGTCGATGGTTTCCACTTCCTCGTTCCAATTTCAGCACTCTAACTTTTCACCAGTTTCTCGAGGAGGTCGGGGGAGACGTTGAGTTCGCCGATACGTTCGGCGTTGCGGGCGAGTTCCTGGAAGGCGCTTGCGATGAGGGCGTCGGGTTTCATGCGGGAGGAGACAAGGGCCTGGAGGACGTTCGGATCGGCGTCCTTTACGGCGGCCACGACCGCCTGGACGGCGAAGGCGCGCGCTTCAGCTTCGGTGCGGCTGTTCTCGGCGGCGAGGCTGACCAGCGCCTTCCGGCTCTCCTCGAGCGCGACCTCGTGCTTGGTCTGCTCGGTTTGGAGTTCGTTCTGTTTCTCCTGCACCGTCTTCTCGGTGAGGAGTTCGTTTTCCTTGATCGAGCGCTCGTTCTCGACGGAGGCATTGCGGCGGATGAAGATGGCGTCGTCGGCCTCCTTCTGGAGTTGCTCGCGGGTCTGGGCCTCGAGGGCGCGCGCGGTCTCGGGATTCGGCTTGATGGCGAGGATGGAGAGTCCGAGGATTTCGAGACCAAGCGAGACGATGTCGGGGCGCTCGGAGAGATCGCGAGCGACTTCCTCGACAAGCGTGGCGCTGGCGGCGAGCGCCTTCCGGAGCGGGAGGGCCTCGATGCGGGTGCGGGTGAGGACCTTGATCGCGTTCACGACGCGCTGCTGGAGTTTCTCCGGGTCTTCGGAAACGTAGTTGTTGCCCGCCGCGTTGAGCGTGAAGTTGAGGAGCTTCGCCGTCTTCTCGGGCGCGCTGATACGGTAGGTGACCTGGCCTTGGATCGTGATGTCCTGGAAGTCTCCCGTTATCTCCTCGAACATGAACGGGGCGTCGGTCGTGCCCATAGGGACGGCGACCAGCGAGGTCGAGGGCGCGAAGTAGAAGAAGGAAAGTCCGGCCCCCTGTTGGCGGATCGCGCCGTTCTGAAAGCGGAGGACGTAGGTCGTGGGATCGAACTTGATGTAGCGGAAGCCGAGCATGGCGGAAACGGGGTGGCGGGTTCGACGATCCTTCTACTGGAATCGGGGAATGACGGCAAGCAGGGAAAATGGCGTGATCCGGAACCCGGCCCGGTGCGGGATGCTGTTTGGTCTTTCTTCGCAAGGGAGATCTGCCTAGGATCTCCGGAATATGCCTGAAATCCCCAATCCCTATGTCCGTTCACCCGAGGCGGTGAAGGAAGCGCCGACGACCTTCGCCGGAAGCTTGAAATACCTTGGCCCGGGCTTCGTGCTCTCCGCTTCCATTGTCGGATCGGGGGAGTTGATCGCGACGACTCAATTGGGGGCGAAGGCGGGATTCGTCGCGTTGTGGGTCATTCTCCTGAGTTGTTTCGTGAAAGTGGTGGTGCAGTTGGAATTTGGAAAACTGGCCATCCGATCGGGTGAGCCGACCTTCGCCGCCTTCAACCGGCTGCCGGGTCCGCGCCTCGGGAAGGCGCACTGGTCGATCTGGACCTGGCTTTTCCTCATGATCTTCAAGTTCCTTCAGGTCGGGGCCATCGTGGGCCTCGTGGCGGTGCTGCTGCATATCTGCTTCCCGGCGGTTTCGGGGACGGTCTGGACTTTGATCGTCGCGACGGTGGTGGCGGGGATCGTCTCAAGCGGCTACTACCGATTGATCGAGCGGCTTTCGTTGCTCATGATCGGGCTCTTTACGATCTTCACCGTGGTCTCGCTGGTCGCGCTTCAGTTCACCGACAAGGCGATCGCGATGGGCGATGTCCTTTCGGGGCTGAGCTTCCACATTCCCGAGGGCACCGGCATGCTGCTCGCGCTGATCGGGGCCTTCGGAATCACCGGCGTGGGCGGGGACGAGATCATGGCCTACAACTACTGGCTCATCGAAAAGGGGTATGCCTCGCACGTGGGGCCGCGGGAGGACACCGACGCCTGGCGGCGGCGCGCGCGGGGATGGACGCGGGTCATGTATTCGGACGCGGTCGCTTCGATGCTGGTTTACACCATTGTCACGGCCGCCTTCTACCTGCTGGGAGCAGCGGTGCTCCACGGGCAGTCGGAGGTGCCGGACAATGGAGTGAAGTTTCTGGAATACCTCGCGGCGATGTACACGACGACCCTTGGCGAATGGGCTCGCCCGGCGTTTTACGCGGGGGCGTTTGTCGTTCTATTCTCCACCGCCTTTTCCGCCCTCGGGGCCTGGACGCGGCAGTTCTCCGATGCCTTCGGGAGGGTCGGTCTCATCAATTTCGAGGACGTCAGGCAGCGGCGGCGCTGGATCGCGGCGCTGTCGTGGATCATTCCGTTCCTCTGGGCGGGTGTGTGGATCTTCCTCAGTGATCGCCTAAGTCCGGCCAAGATGGTTTTCATCGGTGGTTTCGTGACCTCGATCATGCTCCTCATCGTGCTGCACGCGGCCATTTACTTCAAAGGGCATGACGTCGATCCGGCGTTGCGCCCCGGAAGAACCTACAACGTGCTTTTCTGGATTAGTGCGGTCGCGATCTTTCTTGTTGGAGTCTACGCCGTGGTTAGTCCGTTTTTGAAGAAGTCCTGACCGGGCGGAAAAGAAAGCCGAGGAAAAGCGCGACAGTCAAGCCGGTCCAAAGCGCGTTGCTGGTGATGCCGAGCAATTGGACGCCCGCCTTGCCTTCCTGGAAGCCGATGGCGAGGGTGCCGACCGTGCCTCCCAGACCGAAGCCCGCGATGGCGGCGACGGGATCGGCGAGCCGGGCGCGGAAGAGCGCGCGGGAAGCGAAGACACTGAGGATTCCCGCAAGGCACGCGATGAGCGCGAGCGTGGCCACGGGGAGC
>JAHEDC010000556.1 GCA_024641425.1 Verrucomicrobiales bacterium
GGCTCGGCGGGTGCTGTTCCGCCGGCGAGGACGACGAAGGTTGGCAGCAGGTCGATAGTCCCCGCTACGGTATCGCAGGCACTTCCGGGAGCAATGTGACCGGGCCACCATGCAATCGTAGGCACCCGCACGCCGCCTTCCCAGGTGCTTCCCTTGCCGCCACGCAAGGGGGCCGCGCTTCCGCTGTCCGCCTTCTTGATCAGCCACGGGCCATTGTCGCTGGTAAAGATGACGAGCGTCTTCTCTTCGAGTTTCAATTCCCGGAGGGTATCGAGCACCATCCCGGCACTCCAGTCGAGCTCCTCGACCCAGTCCCCGAAGCGCCCGTTGGCGGATTTTCCACGGAAGGCTTCGCCCGGATGAATCGGTGTGTGGACCGCCGTGTGCGGGAGATAGAGGAGGAAGGGTTTATCCCAGCTCTCACGGATGAACGTCACCGCCTCCTCGGTGTAACGCTCGACGATATGGCTTTGCGCCTCGTCGGTCAGTAACTCCGCCACTTTGTCATCGCGCACAAGCGGGACGACCCTCTCCCCGGTTTCCGTCGAAGGACGTTGCATGTCGTTCGAATAGGGAATCCCGAAATAGTGGTCGAAGCCCTGGCGGGTGGGCAGGAAATCCGGTTGGTCCCCGACATGCCACTTGCCAATGCAAATCGTCGCGTAGCCTTGCTCCTTCAGGCGTTCGGCGATCGTGAATTCCTCCGGGTTCAGGCCGTTCCTGCTCGCGGGTCCGAAAACACCGGGAACCGAAACCCTCGCGCCGTAGCAACCGGTGAGTAACTGGGCCCGTGAGACCGAACAGACGGGCGCGGCATAGAAGCTCGTCAGTTTCATCCCCTCCGCGGCCATCCGGTCAAGATTGGGAGTCTTCTGCTTCGTGGCACCGAAAGGCCCGATGTCGCCGTAACCCATATCGTCGATAAAGATGATAACGAAGTTAGGCTTCGTCTCCGCACCCCGGGCGGCGCAGGCGAGGAGGAGAAGCGAGAGGGATGCGATGACCGTCTTCATTCGGATTTGTTTTTCGGGTTTTTCTTGCGGCGCGGGGCGGGCTCCGCCGTGGCACGGGTGTCGCCGAATTGTTCGCGCAGGTGGGTAAGTTCCTCCTTCAATGAGCCGAACAACGGGATCTGGGTGCTCTCTCCGGCGAGGTTATGAAGCTCCCGCGGATCCTTTTCGAGATCGTAGAGTTCCCATTCGTCGTGGCGGGGGAAGTAGGCCAGGGTGTGCGTCTCGGTGCGGAGGCCGTAGTGGGGATTCACGGAATGTCCGGGATCGTAGTAACGATAATAGAGGCTCTTTCGCCAGTCGGCGGGATCCTCGCCTCGCAACAGCGGCACGAGCGAACACCCATGCAGATTATCGGGTGTGGCGGCACCGGCGATCTCGGCCAGGGTCGGCGCATAGTCGATGTTCTGGACAAGCTTCGAGATCCGGCTTCCAGGCTTCACCGTTCCCGGCCAGCGCACCACGAGCGGCATGTGAAGCGACTCCTCGTAGATCCAGCGTTTGTCGAACCATCCGTGCTCGCCGAGGAAGAATCCCTGGTCAGACGAATAGACGACCACCGTATCATCGGCGAGCCCATTGGCGTCGAGATAGGCGAGCAGTTCGCCGACGCTGTCATCCACCGCCTTCACGCAACGGAGGTAGTCCTTCATGTATTGCTGGTATTTCCACCGGGTGAGTTCGCGACCTTCAAGCGCGGCGGCGCGGAAGGCGTCGTTGCGCCGGCCGTAGGTCGCCTCCCATTCCGCGGCATCGGCCTCGGAGAGCGATTTCGGTTGCTTGCCCGGAGGCAGCACCTTGAGATCTCCCGAAAGAGTCATGTCGCGGCCGATCTCCATCTTCTGCTCGCGGGCCGCCGTGCCGCGCCCCGCGTAATCGTCGAACAACGTTTCCGGCTCCGGCACAGTAACGTCATCCAGGAACCGATAATACCGCACCGGCGGATCAAAGTTCCGGTGCGGTGCCTTGTGGTGCGTCATGAGCAGGAACGGCTTCGAGGGATCGCGCTGTTTCAGCCAGTCGAGCGACAGTTTCGTGATCACATCGGTGGCATAGCCGGTGATCTGCGCGCGCTTGCCGTCGGAGCCGATGAAGGCCGGATTCCAATAGGAACCCTGCCCGGGAAGAATGCGGAAAGCATCGAATCCCTCCGGCGTGTGGGCCATGTGCCACTTGCCGATCAGGGCCGTCTGGTATCCCGCCTTCCGCAGCGCCGGGGGAAAGGTCCAGACTCCCTCCCGGATGCCGCCGCCGAGATGGGTGACGCCGCTGACATGGGTGTGCACGCCGCTCAAGACAGTGGCGCGGCTGGGCGAGCAGATCGAGTTGCCGCAAAAGCCACGAGTGAAGAGCGCGCCTTGCGAAGCCAGGCGGTCGATATTGGGCGTGACCTTGTGCTCGCGGCAGAAGGGAGCTAGCCAGGTGTCATAGGCACCGATAGCCTGGATCGCGTGATCGTCCGAGAAGACGAAAAGGATGTTCGGCGGCTTCGGCGCGGCGAAGGCGGGGGCCACGGCAAGGGCCAGAACGAGGATGAGAAGGCAGGGCTTGGATTTCATGGTGATGGGTCGGGAAGGGAGGACGCGGCTTCGGCATCGAAAGTAAAGTCTACGCCGGCACCGCCGCCGAAGTCGATCTCCGCGTCCTCGGGGTTCGCAATCCTCCGGCCGCCGATGGAGAAACCATTGAAGCGGAAATCGGTAATCTCGCCAAGAAAGTAGTTTCGTCCCGGAGGGCCTGTCTGACCTGCGCCCAAGCCACCGACGCTCAGTTCGCTGAATTGGAAATCACGGATCTTCTGGCCGCCCCCGGCCTTGAAACCGAAGAGCCGGAGGATCCGGCCCTCGATGGCGATGTTCTCGAAGCGCACGTCCTCGATGACTCCCTTGCCGGCCGAATCGGCGTAGTTGAAGGTCGCGCGATTGGACTGGCCTATGCCGAACCAGTTCTCATTGTGGATGACGTCGACGTCGCGCACGCGTACGTCCCGCACTGTCTTGGAAAACCAGCCGAACTGGAAGACCGCGCCATTGTTGCCCTGCCAGACGACGCATTCCTCGACCCGAGCCCCGCTGTTGTAGAGCTTGAAGGCATCGTCGTTGGCATGGATGAAGGCCCCGCGCACAAGGCTCCCCGCGCCACCCGGGACGGGGAGACCATCGTTGTTGTATGTCCACGCGCCGACCATCTTGAAGTTCTCGAAGCGCCCCCGGCTCCGCCCGTCGGTGTCGTTGAGGAACGTGAGAACCCAATAGGGCGCGTCGACAAGGGTCACGTCGCGGACGGTGATGTCGGTGACGGCGAGTTGGAGCAATTTCACATGCTGCCAGTAATGGTCGTTCTGAAGATAGCTGCCGTCCTTTCTCAAATGCCACGGCAGTTTCGATCCACAGAGAATCCCCGCTCCGGTGAGCTTGAAGCGCTCGCGAAGCGTCTCCTCGAACCAGGCATCGCGGTAGGTTTTGTCGATATCGATCCTCCCCGGCTCGCGACCTTCCGGCAGCACGTCGAGGGCCCCGAAAACGACCGCGCCGGGAGCGAGATGGATGTGCTCAACCGTGTTCGGCACCTGCCAGTATCCGAGGTCATGCACCCCCGAATCGAAGACGACGACCGATTTTCCCCCGGCATTCCCCAAGAGGGACATCTCCGCGCTCCTCCCCGGCAGCCCCTCCACGGGGCGCGATTCCGCGTGCGATCCGGGCGCGATGCGGACGATGGCATCGTCCGCGCAAGCCGAGAGCGGATCGTCGGCAGGCGTCCGGTCGGCGAAAACCAGAAGCGCGTCCATGATACAGGGAATACCATGGGGTGGGCCGGTGAAACAGTTCTCCCGATGGGTGTGCGCGAACTCGACCGAGACCTTCTGGCCCGGTTCGAGGCGAAATTCGACACACTTCTCTCCGGTCTTTTTCGCTAGGATCCCCAGGCGCGAGGGTCGGATGGTCACACCGTCCGCCGTCGCCGTTTCCGCCGTCGCCGTCACCCTTACCCCGAGGGCGTCGTCGGTGCGGA